>NZ_JACARZ010000090.1:0-48806 GCF_013386315.1 Pseudomonas sp. P7779
AATGTGGGAGCGGGCTTGCTCGCGAAAGCGGTGTGTCAGTCGCCGGATGTATTGGCTGATCCACCGCTTTCGCGAGCAAGCCCGCTCCCACATTTTTGACCGCGTAGTGTCAGGTTTTGCGCGGGTGCAGGCATTCGATGGAGCGGTCGACGGTGGTCTTGGCAATTTCCAGCAGATGCCACACCGCCAGGATCTTCGCGCGCTGCGGGCTTTCCAGCAGTTCGCCGCAATCAAGCGCAGTCGCCGAGGCGCTGCTGAGCAGGCTGGCGGTGTAGAGCAGGGAATCTTCGAAGCTCAGGTCTTCGTTGATGGTGTGGAAGCCTTGGGATGGCAGGTAATGTTCGAGGGCGCGATTGAAGGCGGCGCGGTCGTTGAGGAGGTCGCTGGGTGGGTCGGGGACGAGCTTATGCATGGTGTAACTCCACTAGTAGGTAAGGAGCTGACACCCGCGCGACTAAACGAGGGTGGCGGCTGTACGCAGGTTAGTCGACCGGCTAGTGGAACCCGGCGCACCCGAAGGTGCCCTGCGCACAGCCGCCATGAAGCATGGCGACAACTTGCGCTCACTAATTCCGGGCGACTAAACCCGATCACTGATATGCAGTGAAGGGCCGAAGACTAGCCACCCATCCCAACAGGCACAAGGCCGAAAGATTGTCTCGGAAACGTCCCTCAAATTAAAGGGATTTACCCTGCTGGCCCTTTATTAATGCACCACCCAACTGAGCACCCAGAGCCCGAGCATCAACCAGATAATCCCCATGATGATTGAAGCCCGCATAAACGCGCGCACCGCCGAGTACAGCAGCATCAAGCCGATAATCAGCATGAGGATGCTGATGATCGAGGTGTCCATCCCCAAGGATCTGGACAGCCCGTCGACAAAGTCGCCGCCCGCGTGGGACAGGGTATTGAACAGCCCGCTGAACAACTCGACGATAAAGTGGATGATCTGGCCGATCTTGAGACCCAGCCATCCGAAAAAGTCTGTTTGCATGTGTGTGTCCTGATAAGACGGTGGGCGTAGCTGCCGAACCTGAGCCTTTGTTCGTTATTGGCCCAAGCTAGTTCCCTTCTAGCATAGAGGTTTACGGGCCGCAGGGATTCACTTGCCTTCGCGCGGCTTGCGCCCGAAGCTATACACCTTCAGGAGCCCCCCATGAACCTCGATCACCTCACCGAACGCCTGCACCGCATCCGCGATACCAACGACTGGAAGCAGTTCCACAGCCCCAAGAACCTGGCCATGGCCGCCAGCGTTGAAATGGCCGAGCTGGTGGAGATATTCCAGTGGTTGAGCGAAGACCAGTCGCGCCAGTTGCCCGCCGACAAACTCGCCCATGCCGGCCAGGAAGTCGGTGACATCGTGCTGTACCTGCTGCTGTTGTGCAGTGAATTGGGGTTGGACATGGATCAAGTGGTAAAGGCCAAGCTGGCCGACAGCGAACGGCGGTTTGCCAAATGAGCGACCGTCATTTCGACCAGTTGGCCACCCGTTTCGCCGAGAAGATCTATGGCGGTGCCAAGGGCGCGATTCGCCTGGCGGTGCTGCAGGCCGACCTGATTGAAGCGCTGCCGGAACGCCCGCTGCGGGTACTGGATATCGGCGCGGGGCTGGGCCATATGTCGCTGTGGCTGGCCGAGCGCGGCCACGATGTAACCCTGGCCGAACCCGCCGAGCCGATGCTCGAAGGCGCGCGCCAGCGTTTCGCCGAAGCCGGGCAGACAGCCACCTTCATTCAGGCACCCTGGCAGGACCTGCTGGGCCAGCTCACCGAACCCTATGACCTGGTGCTGTGCCACGCCGTGCTGGAATGGCTGGCCGAACCCCATGCGATCCTGCCGGTGCTGCACCAGTTGACCGCGCCCGGTGGCTGGCTGTCGCTGGCTTTCTATAACCGCGACGCCTTGATTTACCGCAACCTGCTCAAAGGCCACTTCCGCAAAATGCGCAAGAACGACATGGCCGGCGAAAAGCAGAGCCTTACGCCGCAACAACCCCTGGACCCACGGGAGTTGGCGACGCAACTAGAGGGCCTGTGGCAGGTCGAAACCCAAAGTGGCGTGCGGGTGTTCCACGACTATATGCCGGTGGAATTCCAGGCCCGCGCCGAGTTGCAGGATTTGTTGGAGATGGAGCTCGCACACCGTCGTCACCCAAGCTTTGCCGGACTTGGGCGTTATTTGCACTGGATCTGCCGTCCGGTTTAAGCGGCCCAGTCTGCGGAGGTCGAAATGAAGCGCTGTCTTGGACTGATCCTGCTGGGCCTGGGCCTGGCGGGTTGCCAAAGCCCCAACCCGTATGTGGCGGCATCTGCCCCGATGCCGCCGGCGCCTGCCCAGGCGGCCAACACCTTTGATGCCAGCGCCTACCCGGCGCCGGTGCGCGACTACGGCGCGTACCGCAGTTGGGCCTGGCTCAACAACCAGCTGCCGGCGGGCTCGGCCTGGGCGGATTCGGCGCAGATTGCCGAGGCGGTCAGCGGCGCCCTCGACCAGCGCGGCCTGCGCCCCTTGCATGACAACCGCGCCCCCGACCTGCTGGTAAGCGCCGACGTGCGCCTGGAAAAACGCCTGCGCCAGGTCCAGGACGACTATGGCTATGGTTACGGCGGTTATAACCGCTACGGCAACGGCTACGGCATGTACAACACGGTGCCGGTGGTACGCACTTATGAAGTGACGGTGGCCGTGGCGCGCATCAGCCTGTTCGACGCGCGCACCCGCCAGCCGGTATGGAGCACCAGCGCCGAAACCACGAGCCAGGGCAGCCTCAGCGAGCGCGCCGACTCGCTGCGTGAGGCGATGCAAAAGGCAATGACTGCCTACCCACCCAGTTAGCAGCTATTCTCATCTCAGGCCCGGATTGTCTTTTGGAGAAAAACCATGCTTCGTCGTATTGCTGCACTTGCTGTTGTTGTGTTGCTGGGCGGTTGCCAGACCAGCCAGGTCAACCATGATTTCGACGCCAGCCGGGACTTTGGCGCCTACCGCAGCTGGAGCTGGAAAGAACCCGCGCTGCAATACCGCCCGGATGACCCGCGGATCAAGAGTGACCTCACCGAACAGCGCATCCGCCAGGCCGTGGGCGAGCAGCTCGACCAGCGTGGCCTGCGCCCTGCGGCGCCGGGCACCAAAGCTGACCTGAATGTACAGACCTACCTGATCGTCGAAGACCGCCAGCAACAAGTCACCACCAATTACGGCGGCGCCTGGGGCGGCCCGTGGAATGGTTACTGGGGCGCGCCGATGTATAACGAAACCCGCAACATCACCTACAAGGTCGCGACCATCCAGATTGACTTGCTCGACGGCAAGGACGGCAAGCTGGTGTGGCGTGGCAGCGATGAGCAGATCCTCGCCAGCTCGCCTGAACCCCAAGACCGCAGTGCCGCTATTCGTGCCACGGTGACCAAGGTGCTTTCCAACTACCCGCCGCATTGATCGCGTGATCAGCCCTCCGCCAGTCGTCGATCTATGGCGACTGGCCTGCAGCCCCCGCCGCTCTTGACTACACTCCCAAGCAACACAGGAGAGTAAGCGCTCGGCAGTGTGCCGGCAAAGGAGTGCTCGATGTCTCTTCGACTTCGTTCCGGTCACCACGCCGGGCCTGCAAGGCAGCGCGGTGCGGTTGGCTTGGTGGCGGTCTTGACCCTGGGCATGGTGCTGGTATTCATGTTGCTGGTGGTTGATAGCAGCCGTTTGTACCTGGAAAAACGCCAGTTGCAGGGGATTGCCGATATGGCGGCACTGGAGGCAGTGCAGCGTAAGGGGGATTGCCTGCCCGCCACCAATACCGCGCCCACCTATGCCGGTGCCAGCGCAGTGCGCAACGGTTATGTCATCCCGCCAGCAAACGCCCTGATAGTGAAATGCGGCGTGCTGACCACCGGCGCCACCAACCAGCGGGTGTTCTCCGCAGACGCGACCAAGACCGATGCCATCCAGGTGACTGCCTCGCGCCCGATCATGACCAGCGTTGCCGGGGGGGTCTGGGCGTTGTTCAGTGGTAGCGGCTACAACTTCAACACCCAGTTGTCTGCCGTCGCGGTGGCGGCGCCGAAGATCCTGCCGCCTCAGGCGCAACTGACGATCAAATCGACCCTGGTCACTGTGGATTCGAGCAAATCAGCAGCACTGAACCTGTTGTTCGGCCAACTCTTGGGCGGCTCGCTGAACCTGAGCGTGGCAGGCTGGCAGGGCCTGGTAGACACCAACATCAACTTGCTCAGCTACCTCAACCAGCTGGCGTTGAACGTGGGCGTCACGGCCGGAGCCTACGATCAACTGCTGACCAAGACGGTCAAGATCAGTCAACTGGTCGACGCAGCCATTACGGTGCTCAGTGCCGGAGGCAATACGACCAGCGTGGCGGTCAGCGGTCTTACCAGTATCAACGCGATAATCGGCAACCTTGATGTCACCCTGGGCAGCCTGCTTCAGCTGCAAACGGGGGCGGTGTCGGCGGGGCTGAACACCAGTTTGAACGTATTTCAACTGGCCGAAGCCTTTGTACAACTGGCCAACACCAAGAACGGCGCGGTAGCTACCATCCCCATGAATATCCCGGGCCTGCTTAACGGCGGGGTCCAGTTGAAAGTGATCCAGCCGCCACAATTGTCGGCGATCGGTGACCCTACCTATGCCAAGGACAAGACTCCAGCGACGCGTATTTATGTGAAAACCGCCCAGCTAAGCCTGGGCCTGACCCTGGGGCTGCCAGTGCTGAGCTCTCCGGCGGTGGACCTCGCGTTGAATGGCCTGGTCGGACCGCTTTCCGACGTATTGAACAACCTGTTGAGCTTGAACCTGGGCGGAACAATCAATTCGGTGTTGTGCCTGCTGGGTGGCTATTGCCAGATGACGAGTTTGCAGGTGTTGTCGTCTTCCTCAAATCCACCGGCTGCCAGAATAGACGTGGTACTTCAACTGGGTACGGCGGAAAGCTATGTCACCGGGTTTACCTGTGTCAGCGACGCGACGAAGACCCTGACTACCCAAACCAACGCCTCGATTGTTACCGTACAAATTGGTCAGAGCCCGCAGTTGATCAACGCGTTTAACAGCAACACCGTGCTCAATCCGATTCCGCCTTTACCAGTGGTGGATATCGGGGCCATTACCTGTTTCAGGCCCTTGCTGGGGCTCGGCCCGACGACGTGCGACCCTGCGACCCGCAAGCCGTTTTACGGTGGTGGTATTGGCCTCAGCATCAATAGCTCGGTGGGCGCTGCGACGAGTGCTTTGCCTTCCCACACGTACCCCCAACCGCCGGAAATCAACCTGCCGCCGCAGTACTACGCCTCATCGACAGCCAGCCTTCTCAGCGCGATCAGTAACGCGTTGAGCGGTATCCAGTTCCAGGTCTACAAGCCAACGGGGTTCAATCTGCTGGGAGGGTTATTGACGACGGCGGGCACAGTGCTCAACGGGCTCAACAGCACCTTGGGCACCGTGATTGGCGGAGTGCTCAGCCCTATTCTGGACCCGGTGGTGAACAGCCTGTTGTCGAACCTTGGGGTTAACCTGAACGCGGTGGAAGTGGGCGCCAATCTCAGTTGCCGGCCCCATGGGCAAGCGGCCCTGGTGAATTAGGCTTCAACCACCGGCAACTCCACACAGAACTTCGCCCCATGCTCGCTGTTGGCGACGCTCAACCGGCCGCCCATGTTCTCGACAATGCCGTAGCTCACCGACAACCCCAGGCCGGTGCCCACGCCAATCGGCTTGGTGGTGAAGAACGGCTCGAAAATCCGCTCCAGCAGCCGCGGGTCAATCCCGCCGCCGTTGTCCTCGACCCAGATGCGTACGTGGCGGCTGTCCTGCTCGATCTGCACCGAGATCCACGGTTGCAGGTCGCGGTCGTGCTCGCGTTTGCTCAGCAGGGCATCGCGGGCGTTGACCATCAGGTTGATCAGCACCTGCTCCAGCTGGTCGACATAGCCTTTGACCTGCACCGTCACGTCTAGCTGTGCCACGCGCAGGTCCACGCCTTTGCCGCGCATGCCTTCACTGAGCAGCGACAGGGTGCCTTCCACCGCCTGCGCCGGGTTGAAGGGCTGCTGTTCGAATTCCGAACGGCGGCCGAACACCCGCATGTGGTCTACCACGCGGGCTGCGCGCTGGACCTGGGAGTCGATACGCTGGAGTTTTTCGGTCAGGTAGTCGATTTGTGCATCACCGTTGCTCAAGCGCTTGAGCACGTTGACGATGGCCATGCGCATCACATTCAACGGCTGGTTGATCTCGTGGGCCAGGCCGGTGGCCATTTCGCCGAGGGTGGCCATTTTGGCGCTTTGGGTCAGTTGCTGCTGGGAGCGGCGCACTTCAGTGTTGTCGCGGCCCACGGCCTGCACTTCCTGCAACTGGCCCTGTTCGTCGAACACGCCCCGGTCCGACCACACCCACCAGGCATGTGTGCGCCCCGGCAGTTGCAGGCTGATTTCGGCGGTGCTCACCGGGAATTCCGGGGTGAGCTGGCGGATGCGCAGTACAAACGCCTCGTGTTGTTCGTCCGACAACCATTGGCTGAGGTTCATGCCCGGCAGCTGTCCAGGCAGGCATTCCATGTAGTTGGCCAGGGGCGTGTTGCCGAAGGTCAGGGTCAGGTCCGGAAGGTAGCGGCAGATCATGGCCGGGGAGTCTTCCACGAGGATTCGATAGCGCTCCTCGCTTTCCTTGACCCGTTGCGCCGCCAGGGTCGTCTCGGTCACATCCAGCCACAGGCCCACGGCTTCCACGGGCAACCCGAGGTCGTCGCGCAGCAGCCGGGCTTCATCCAGCAGCCAGTGGTAATTGCCCTGTGTGTCGAGCACCCGGTAGCGACTGCGCACGCTGCCTTCGCGCAGCAGTTGGCGGGTACGGTCGAAGTAGAGGTCGCGGTCTTCGGGGTGGATCCACTGGTTCAGCGTCGCCGGGGTGAAGTCGGCCAGGGTGCGGCCAAGCAGCGGCAGCAAACTGTCGCTGAAGAACACCGGTTGCAGCGTGCCCTCGACGTAGCGCTGCACATAGATCACAGCCGGGGAACTGGCGATCAGGTTATCCAGGCGTGCGTGGGCGGCGGCGGCCTGTTGCTCCTGGTTTTTTATGTCGCTGATGTCGAGCATGAAGCCCACCAGGCGGCGATGCTCACCCGAGCCCAACGCTTGCCCCTGCACGCGATACCAGATGGGGTTAAGCGCCGCGTCGGCACGTTGCAGGCGCACGCTGGTGGACAGCGGTTTGCCCAGGGTCTTCAGGTCTTGCAGGCGGCTGGCGAGTTCTTCCCGGTCGGCAGGGTGAATCAGCTTGAGCCACATGGGTAGCGACAGCTGTGTGATGGCCTCGCCTTGGCTCAGGGTGTGCAGCAGCGGTGGGGCGAGTTCGAGGTCTTCAGTGTGTGGGGACAGCTCCCACCAGCCGGTGCCGAGCAATCCTTGCAGCGCGTCGAGGCGTTCCAGCTGCTGTTGATGGCGCAGTTCGCGCAGGCGGCCGAGCAGCGGTGCCGCGAGGGCGGCGGTCAGTTGCAACCAGTCACGGTCGCTGGTGTGTTCCTGGCGGTGATACACCCCGCACAGCAGCCATGCGCCCACGCCCAGTCCGTCGCGGTAGGGCACCAGAAAACCATCGGTATTGCCAAACAGGCCTTGCAGGCGTGGGTGTTCGCTGTGGCCACGGTTTACCTCCAGGCTCACTGGCGCCGTGCCGCCCAGGCTGTCGAGGCTGGAGCCCAGGGCTTGGCCGTTGCTCCAGAGTACCGGCGCATCGTGGGCGGTGTAACAGCCCTCGATGCACCACGCCTGGCCCTGCTCATCCAGCAAGGCGATGGCGACGCAGGGGATGTGCCAGTGCTGGGAAATAGCCTGCAGAGTGTCTTGCAGTACTTCGGGCAGGCGCACCAGGCTGCAGACCCGCAGTTGCTCGCTGATCTGGTCGCTCACCCGTTGATTGTGTTCGCGCACCTGGGTGAGTTGGCGATGGGCAATCAGGTCGCCAATGTCCAGCAATTGCAGGAGCCAGCCCTTGCCTTCGGGTTGAACCCAGCCACGGGTATGCAGGGTTTGCCCGGCGAGCCCCTTGAGCTCCAGGTCCAGGCTTTGCCCCTGCCAGTCGCTGGGCGTGCCCTCGATCACCAGGCGGCTCGCCGCAGTGAGGTAGTCGAGCAGCGAGGGTGCCTGTTGCTGTTGCGCCGCGGGGTGTTCGAGTCGATGGCGAAGCGGGCCATGGACATCCATTACGCGGCCCTGGGCGTCCAGGTAGAACAACAACGCGGCGGTTGCCGGGATCGCTGCCGGTGCGTCAGAAGGCAGCTGGTTGCCACGTCCGAGCAGGCGGCCGAAGAGTTTATCGCCTGAGGTCAAAACTGCATGCTCGACTGGGCGGACAGCATGGGAGGCAGGGCGGGGACGGTACCGATGCCTGGCAGTACCAGGAACGGCAGCACACTTTGGAGGCTGGACGTCGGGTAGTTGATGTACACCGTCAACACGCCTGACGAGTTGTAGACGGCCGTCACGTACCCGGGAAGGAATTTGAACTGGGAGGGGATCCACGCCAGTTGTGCCTGCGCCGCACTGACCGCCTGCAGCGGCAGTGCCGTGACGTAGCCAGGCGTGGCGGGGTCCAGCGCGACGCTACGTCTTACGCCTTCGGCGGCGGCCTGGGTAAAGGACTGCATCAGCAATAACGGCAAGCTGTAGCTGACCAGGCCATAAAAAATGGCAAAAAAAATCATGAAGACCATCGCGAACTCCAGCGCGGCGGCACCTTTTTGCTTTTTAGCGAGGCCTTTTTTCATGACTCGTCTACCCTGACTACTACTACCTGATATCAGCATAGAATCATTCAGCAAAAAGGGATTTTTTTTACGTGATTCAAAGCCTCGTCCTGGTCGTTTGGCTCGCGCTGTGCGCTGTGCAAGATATCCGTCTACGTCAGGTCTCCAACCGTTTGACCCTCGGCGCAGCCTTGCTGGCGTTGGGTTACCTGTTCTGGAGCGGTACGACCTGGCTCGGTGCACCGGCTGTCGAGGGCGGTGTGGCCTTTGTCCTGGCGTTGTTGTTCACCCTGCCGGGGTACGCGCTGGGCCGCCTGGGCGCCGGTGACGTGAAGCTGATCGCGGCATTGGGGCTGGCAACCGACTACCTCTACGTACTGGGCACTTTTATCGGCGCCGGCCTCGCGAGCGCAGCCTGGCTGTTGCTGGCGCCCAGGGTGTGGCCGCTGATGAATCAAGGGCTTAGGAACACCTTGCAGTACCTTGATCCGGCACATTCGGCCAGGCAGCCGTTCGTGCCGTTTTTACTGATCGGTTTTTGCCTGTCCTGGTTTTGGATCCCATTAGTCGCCACGTAGGGTAACGCTATGTACATAGTAGGAAAGTACGTCTACGTTTATGGGTAAGTTGTATGGGAAAAATGGTCGGAATGGATACATCGGTCCTTTTGCTTGCCAGGCATGGAGTAGCGCGTGAACAAGCTTACCTCTCAAGTGAAAGTGCTCGTGGTGGACGATCAGCCTTTGATCGTGGAAGAGCTTTGCGAATTTCTTGAAAGCAACGGTTACCGTTGCGTCCCTTGCGCATCCAGCCAGGAAGCCATCGAGCGTTTTCGCGACGATGCCGAGATCGGCCTGGTGCTGTGCGATCTGCATATGCCCGAGATGGATGGCATCGAACTGGTCCAGGCCCTGCAACACCTGGCCGGCAAGCAACGGGTCTTTGAGGCCATCATGCTGACCGGGCGTGCAGACAAGCAGGACGTGATCAAGGCCTTGCGCGCCGGGATTGCCGATTACTACCAGAAGCCGATCAATTTGGGCGAGCTGCTCGAAGGGTTGCAACGCCAGGTGGTCGCGCTGCAGGACCGGCAGAAAGATCTCGACCTGGGGCACCTGAACCAGAAGCTGCAGTTTCTCTCGGCGTCCATCGATGACCTTTATCATGACCTCGACAAGGTGCGCAGCAGTCCGCAATCCGGCCTGTCGACTGAAGCCGAGGGTGAAGTCAGCGACACTGACCGGGTTGAAATACCGGCGATCTTCAATCAGTTGTCGCCCCGCCAACTGGATGTCGCAAGGCTGGTAGGCAAGGGCCAGACCAACTACCAGATTGCCTGTGAGCTGGGCATCACTGAAAACACCGTGAAACTCTACGTGTCCCAAGTGCTGCGCCTGACCCATATGCACAACCGAACCCAGTTGGCGCTGGCGTTATCGCCGAACAATTCTGCGGCGCGCCAGCGCGTCACTGCGCATTAGTTGTTGCTGCCTGGGGTGTTGCCGCCCAGTTTCTGGTCGTAGTACTCAGGAATAGGGTATTTGTAACTGTCCAGCAGGCGTTGCATGGCCTGGTCGCGTTCAGCGGGCGTGGCCTTCTGCCGGATGGGAGATGCGCGTTCGCCACTGACCTGCAGTTGCAGCCAGCCTTCGGTCTGTTTTTGCTGTGGCGAAGAAGGCCCCGGCTCAATAGCCAGCACCGTCAGCGGCAGGCTGGCGAACAGCAGCGTGGCGAGCAGTGTGAATTTCATCGTGTGTACTCCCTTTAGAGACCTATTTGACCGGCGCTTGCAGCACGTCGCCTACGGTTGCGACCTGATCTTTTGGCGCTGTCGTCGGTGAGACGGGCGCCTTGAGTTGCTGCGCCCGGGCCTGGGCTTGCGTCACTTGTTCCGGGCTCAGGCCCATGCGGCTGGCCACTTGTGCGGCTTGTTCCCAGTTGTCCTGGTAGATCATCAGCGTCACCAGATTGATCGCCGCCAGTTGATCGCTCTGCTTGAGCTCCATGGCCGTCAGGAATTCGAAGCGTGCATCTTCCACGCGCCGTTGATTGAGGTACACCACGCCCAGGTCGTTGCGGATTTTCTCGTCGGTGGGCGACATCCTGGCCGCGCGTTGCAAGTGCGCCATGGCCTGGCCGTTGTCTCCCCTGGCCGCTGCCAGCTGGCCGAGCCCGTGCTCGCCTTCGGCAGCCATGCAGGTACCGAGCAGGCTGCGGTACAACGGTTCGGCTTCGCTGCGGCCCAGCAGGCGGTACACCTTGGCCTGGCGCTGGCGCACCTGGGGCAGGTTGTCCGGCAGGTTTTGCAGGTTGGCCAGGCTGGCGTGCAGCTTGCCCTCGTTGGCCATGTCGTCGGCCAGGTTCAGCGATAACTCCTGATCGGAGTTGGGCTTGGCACAACTGCCCTGCGCGCTGAAACTCGCCCACGGCAGTTGCCCGTTACTGGCGCAACCACTCAACAACAACAGGCTGCAGGCGACCATCAATGTCTTCATTGCATGTCCTCTCAAGGCACGAAGGCTTTGGCGATGGCGATAAAGCCAGGGCCGGCCAATACGATCAGTAATGCGGGAAACAGGAACAGCATCATCACCACGGACATTTTGGCGGACATCTTGGAAATGTATTCCTGCAGGCGGGTCAGGCGCCGGTCATCCAGCAACTGCTTGAGCGATTGCAGCGACTTCATCGCCCCGCCGCCCTGATGCAGAAGCTGCTGGAGGATCAGGCACGTGTCGCTGAGTTCATCGACGTCCAGCATCTGGCTGGCCTTGTTCAATTCCTCCCCCAACTCCAGCCCGGAATCGACGCGTGCCAGCACCAGGCGCAGTTCGGCGGTCAGTACCGGCAGCAACTTTTGCGCGTCGTAGGCCATGACCCGCAGCGCCTGCTCCACGGCCATGCCTGACTCAAACAGAATGCGCACCAGGGGGATGAAGGTCGCTACTTCCCGGGAGATTTTCCCCTGGCGCCTTTTGGCGAGTGCCACCAGTATTCGCTTGGGCAGCAGGTAGCCGATGATCAGGCCCAGCAGGGAGATCACAAACTCATGCTCGGTGCCGGGAAAGAACAGCTCCAGTGTCATCGCGGTCAGCCCCAGCAAAACTATCGGTGAACCGATCTGGCAAGCGGCGAACATCGAGCGTTGGCTGGTTTTTCTCCAGCCCATGCGGTTGAGCAGGATTTGGGTTTCGTTATCGAGGCTGATGGTGCGCTGGCCGATCCGGGTGCTGCCCAACTGGTGCAACCACTCACTCATTTTGTCATTGCGGCTTGGCTCGCCCTGCAGCCGCTGGGCGACCACGCGTTGTTGACGACGACTGCTCAGGATATTCGCCAGCAGCAGTGATAATGCGGCAAGAAACAATACGGCACTGATCAGTATCGCCATCTCAGATACTCCGCAACATGCGCCACAGCGCCACGCATCCGATGACTTGCAAGGCGAACGCACCGAGCATCAGGCGTTGGCCGCTGTGGTCATCCCACATGGCCATCAGGTACGTCGGATTAACGAGCAGGAAGTAGCCCGCGACACTCACCGGCAGTACCGCCAGCACCAGCGCGGTCACCCGGGTTTCACCGGTCATGGCGCGTAATTGCCGTGCGCCCTGGTCGCGCTCGCGGATCATCTTGATCAGGTTTTCCAGCAGCTCACTGGCGTTGCCGCCGTAGCGGTGGTTGACCTTGAGGCCCAGGGCAAACAGGCGCAATTCATCCTGTTCATAAAACTCGGCATAGTCATGAGCGGCCTCCGGCAGGCTGACACCCAATTGCACATTGCGCTTGATACGGCCCATGGACTTTTTCAACGGGTCGTCACTGGCATCGATTCCGCTCAGGATGGCGTCCGCCAGGGTGCGTCCGGATTTCAGGCTGCGTACGGCGTGATCGAGCAATTGCGGGAGTTGTTCGATCATCCGGCGCAGCCGCCGCTGGTAGCGTACGGCGATGTACAGGCGCAGTGCCAAGGGCGGTGCCGCCACCATCACAAACAAGCCTATCCACTGGCCCACGAGCCCCCCCAGCAGGGCGCCAAAGGCCCACAGGGTCAGCCACAGGCCGAGGCGCTCGGTTGGCCGGCCGAGGCCTGCACGGATAAACGTGCGTTCCAGGCTGGTGGTCACCGCGTTGTCTTTCATGGCCTGGGGTTGCCCTTCGGCCAGGCGTTCCAATACCCGGTCGGTCTGGGCCTTGCGCAAACCGTTGCGCATCAGGCTTATCCCCAGCACCAGAAGGGCCACGGCGAGCAGGGCGAGCAGAATCGGACCGATCATCGGGTTGCCTCCTACACCGGCAGGTGACCTTCGTGACGCAACTTGTCACCGGCCGGGTTGACCGCTTCGCGCAGGAAGCCAAAGCCGGTGCGCTTGTCGTGGCGAAACAGGGTGTTGGTGACGTACACGTCTTCGCGGATGCCCACCACTTCCACCACTTCGCTGACACAGCGGCGGCCATCGGGCAGGCGCGTCAGCTGGATCACCACATCCAGCGCCGCGCAGATCATTTGCCGCAGGGTTTTTTCCGCGACGACCCGGCCGGTCAGGCCCACCAGGGTTTCCAGGCGCAGCAAGGCGTCCTGGGCGTTGTTGGCGTGCACGGTACTCATCGAGCCGTCGTGGCCGGTGTTCATGGCGGTCAACACATCGATGACTTCCACGCCCCGGATCTCGCCGAGGATGATGCGGTCGGGGCGCATCCGCAGGGCGTTGCGGATCAAGTCACTGGCCTTCACTTCCCCATGCCCCTCGGCATTGGGCGGGCGGGTTTCCAGGCGCACAACGTGGGGATGGCCCAGTTGCAACTCGGCCACGTCTTCGATGGTGACCAGGCGCTCGCGGGGGTTGATCAACTGGCTGAGAATGTTCAGCAGTGTGGTTTTACCGGTGCCGGTACCGCCGCTGATCAGGATGTTGCAGCGCTTGCCGACGGCTTCCTTGAAAAAGTCGAAAATGGCCTGGTCGATGGTTTGCATGGCCACCAGGTCGCTGCTTTTAAGCATGTCCTTGCGAAACTTTCGAATCGACAGGCACGGCCCGTCCAGGGCAATCGGCGGAATGATCGCATTGACCCGGCTGCCATCGGGCAGGCGCGCATCGACCATCGGTGACGACTCATCCAGCCGGCGTCCCAGGGGCGCGAGGATGCGCTGCATGACCCGCTCGACATGGTGGTCGTCAATGAAGCGCAAGTCACTTTGTTGCAGCAGGCCATCGCGTTCGACGAATACCCGGTGCGGGCCGTTGACCAGGATCTCGGTGACGGTCGGGTCGCGCAGCAGCACTTCCAGCGGGCCGAAACCGGTCAGCTCATCGACGATCTCTTCGGCCAGGCGCTCCATCTCATAGCGGGAAATCGCCAGGTGCATACGTGTGATGTATTCGGCCACCTTGTCGATCACAAACTGCGCCAGGGACTGGCGTGTGCCTTCCAGCAGGTTTTTTCCCGAATCCTCGATGGCATCGATGATGTAGCGATGCAGCACCAGCTTCAGGCCGTCGTGATCAGTGTTGCCGACGTTGCCGCGCGGGGCGACGCCAAACAGCTTCTCGCCGTTCATTTGGTCCTCAGAAGGCGGTTGAGCCAATTGGTGGAGGGTTTTTCCAGGCCCTCGGAGCGTTTTGCCAGGCGCTCACCCAAGCCGCGCAACGTCTGTGTCAGGGCTTCCCGTGGGGCCAGGGCGAACAGGGTCTGGGCCTGGTTCTTGGCACTCAGGCGCACTTCCGGGCTCCAGGGCAGGACGGCGATTACCTCCAGCCCGAAGCTCTTGCCCAGTGCCTCCGAGTCCGGGGCGGCCCCCTTTAGGTAGCGGTCTACCAGCAGGCGGGCATGGTCGAGTTTCATGCCTTTTTCCCGCCACAGGTTGAGTACGGCCAGGTTGCGGCGGCAGTCCGGCACGCTTTGGTCGGTGCACCACAGCAGTTTGTCGCAATGGCTGACAAAGGTGCGCAAGGCTTCGCTGTCGGGTTGGCCGGTCAGGTTCACCACGATGTGCTGGAAGTGCTGGCGCAGGGCGCTGAGCAACATGTACAGCTCGGCCGCGCTGGTCCGTTCCAGGGGCTCGTCGTTGTTGTGGTAGGCGAGGATGCGCAGACCGGCTTCGGCGGTGGTGAAGGCGCTGTTGATCAGGGTTGAGTCCAGGCGCCGCAAGTGACGCAGGGCGTCGCCGAAATGAAAAGAACTCTCCAGCCCCAGCAGTGCGAGGCTGTCAGCGAGTGGCAGGCCCAGGTCGAGCAACAGCGTTTGCTGCCCGCTTTTTTGCACCACCAGCGCCAGGTGGCTGGCGATCAGCGCGCCGTCGGCATTGCCTTGGGTGCCGTAGAGCACGGTCAGCCCGCCCAAATGGGTATTCGGGGTGACCGCCGGCAAGCGTTTGCTCAGGCGCCGAACCAGGCCGGCAACCTCACTGGAGCGCGAGCCGTAGGCCACGAAATCCCGTGCGCCGGCGCGCATCGCGTTCAGTACAAGCTGGTTGTCCATGCCATCGCCCAAGGCCACAATGGCAAGCATCGGCTTGGCTTCCAGGGCACCTTCGATCAGGGCGCACTGGGTGGTGACGTGTTCCCGGTCCAGGCCGATGAACACCAGGTTGGCGAACGTCACGTCTACCAGTGCCAACAGTTCGTCGAGGCTGCCGGCACCGGCGCTGACCACTTGCCCCAGGGGCGCGAGTGCGCCCTGAAGCCATTCCAGATCCGTGGTGTTGCGGGTAATTGCCAAAAAGGTCTGGCTCAGGCTCTCACTCATTCGGACAGTCCACTGCGGCGGTCGAAATTGCCGTTTTCGAGGAAATACAGGCGGTACCAGTTAGGGTCGTAATTGCGCAGCTTTTCCCCTGGCAACGAAGGCAGTTGGGCGTTGGCCGCCAAGGGCTGCACGAGGTGCGGGGTGACGATCATCAGCAGCTCTTTTTCCTGGCGATTGATGCTGGAGTCGCGAAAGAATGCACCGAGGATCGGGATGTCACCCAGGCCCGGGAATTTGCTGACGCTGGAGGTGTTGTTGGTGCTGATCAGGCCGCTGATCACGAAGCTTTCGCCGTCGGCCAGGGAGATGCTGGTGTCGGTACGCCGGATGGTCAGCGCCGGCACGGAGATACCCTGGATGTTGACCGCGTTGGTGTAGTCCAGCTCACTGACCTCTGGCGCGACCTTCAGGGAAATTCGCCCATGGTCGATGACGGTCGGGGTCAGGGTCAGGCGAATACCGAACTCTTTGTATTCGATGGAGATGGTGTTGCTGCCGCTGCTGGGCACCGGGATCGGTACTTCACCACCGGCGAGGAAGGTCGCACTTTGTCCACTGAGCGCCACCAGGCTCGGCCGGGCCAGGGTGTAGGCAAAGCCGCTGCTTTCCAGGGCGTTGATCATGGCCGAGACACGGCCGCCGCCAAAGCCGATGTTGAAGGTGTCGTTGTTCACCGGGAGCCCACGGAATCCTGTGGCCGCGGGGTTGGCAACATTGTTCGGGGCGCCGAACAGAAAGTTGCCGCCCCGGCCAAAGATCGAGGTACTGGCCTCCTTGAGTTTGGTGCGGCTCACTTCTACAAAGCGGATGTCGGTTTGCACCTGGCTGGGCAGCGTCGGGTCATCGGACGGCGCCAGGGCCAGGCTGGTCAGGGCTGACGTGGCCTTGCCCTTGACGAACACCATGCTTTGGCGCGGGCTGCTGGAGCAGGCCGTCCAGACCATCAGGCTGGTGGTGCCCGAGGCGATGCCGGTGAGCAGGAACGCCTGGTTGCCGTTGACCTGCACATCGGCCACTTTCGGATCGCCAATGGCCAGCCGCGTAATCGGCACCGGCGACTGGATAGCCTGTTGAGCGCCTTCACCCACCTCCAGCACCGCCGGCAGCTGGCCCAGGCCCGTGCAGTTGCCGGGTGCTGCCAGTGCAACGCCGACAGGCAGGCTCAGGGTGAGAAGTGCCCAGAAAATTCGCGAAAAAGACCACACGAAACGACTGCTCATTCAAGGCATCCTTAGCTCTTTCAGGGCGTTTGTTGGGTAACCTGATTGCCACGTATTACTTCGACGCCTGAACGCCTTGGCGCACCATTGCCAGCGGGACTAAGGCCGTTGACCGGCGCTGTGCTGAAGGCCAGCTGGTTGAACTGGTAGAGCTCGCGCCGGGTGTTTTCCAGGTGGGTCGCGGACTCCGTTTCACCGGCCCAGTATTGGCTCAGCAGTTGTTCGTCGGCACTGCGCACAGCCAGGCGCAGTACGCCGGACTGGGCTGCGAGCATCAGCCGGCTCAGGAGCTCCTCCGGTACCGCGAGGAGTACCGTACGTGCGCTGGCGCGACTCTGCTGCGCCTTGAGTTTTTCGTCGGGGGTGGTCGGTGGCACGGAGCCGGGCGTGCCGTCGTTGGTCAGCCCCAGTTGATCGCCGACGCCCAGCAGGCGCAAGGCGGGCACCACGATTTGTGCGGACTGCTGCGGGTTGCTGGCTTCCTGGCGCAGGAAGAGCAGGACGTCCACATAGTCCCCCGGGGAGAGTTGCCCGCTGGCGCCGATCACTTCATCCACGGCGACGGCAAGCGCGCGTTCGTTAGGGCGGATCATTCGCGCCACGGTGCCGCCGGAGTTGAAGCTCTCCTCGGTCAGCCAGGTCCCGGCCGACAGCGGCCGCCACGGGATCTTGCCCACGGCCTGGTCGAGGCTGGTGAGGCTGCCGGCGGGAACCGTGCGCAGTTTTTCCAGGGTCAGGTCGGCGGCGGTGAGCGCAACAAAAGGTGCAACGTCATGGGCCAGCACCACCACGGGTTGGCGGGTCTGGTCTTCGGCTACGGGTTGCACGACTTCAGGTGATTGAGGCACGGGCGGTGCGACAGGGGCAGGGCGGCTGAGTACCAGGCCCCAGTAGCCTGCAATCAGTGCACCTACCAACAGCAGCCCGGCGAGGATCAAGCTAATCCGACTGTTCATGAAGGCTCTCCCTTTCCTGCTGCATCCACTGCTGTTCCCACTAATGCTTGCGTATCCGAATCGCTTCAAGCTTCTAACTATTTCGCTATTTGAAGGTAGTTCAGCTAAGACAAAACGCCATTACCGGGCGAAAAATATCTCCAGAAACCTCTGCGAAAGTTGGATTTTTGGCGTCAGCCGGCCGACTAATACTTTGTGATTAATCAGTTCTTACAGTTGTTGGTCTGGGGTTTGTTGACAATGCTCTAGTGGCACACCGAAATCATTTTTGTGATGCCGCGATACCAGCGCCGTGGGCGCAAAGGAGAAGTCATTATGTTCCTTGATCTTATTCGCATGGGTTTCATCAAAGTCCAGATTTTTTTCTATTCCAAAGAGGGCGCATCGGGTATCGAATACGCACTGGTTGCGGCGATGGTCGCTGTGGCGCTGGCTGCTTTTATTACACCTATCCGGACGGCCATAACCGGCGTCTTCAACTCGATACAGGCCGGCATTCATACCTGACCCCGGTACTCGCCTAAACGTGCAGGTTCCGCTGAATGATCTATTGCGTATCAGGCATTTCCACATGAACTCCTCTTCGGCTCCCCGGCAACAAATCCTTTTGGTGGATGACGAAGAGGACGCCCTTATTGAACTGGCCGAGTCGCTGGAGAATGAAGGCTTTGTCTGTTTTACCGCGACCTCGGTCACCTTTGCCTTGCAGGAGCTGACCCTGCACCCCGATATCGCACTGGTGATTACCGACCTGCGCATGCCCGAGGAAAGCGGTATTTCCTTGATCAAGCGTCTGCGCGAACACACCGCTCGCCAGCACTTGCCGGTGATCGTCATGTCCGGCCACGCCGAGATGGATGATGTCAGTGACATGCTGCGCCTGCAGGTGTTGGACCTGTTCCGCAAGCCGATCTACCTGGTGCGCTTGATCGATACCCTCAACAACCTCTTCCCCATCCCCAAAATCAGGCTGATGTAGGAGCGAGCTTGTGTGGGAGCGGGCTTGCTCGCGAAAAACGTCAACGATAACGCGGGCAGTCTGGTTCCCCGCGTTGTCTGGACGTTCTTCGCGAGCAAGCTCGCTCCCACAGGGTTCAGAGTTGGTAGCTGAAACTCAGGGTATACCGTGGCCGCCGATTGAAGCTGTCCAGGGCGATATCCGACATTGGCTTGGCCGCTTCCAGCGCGATGTTGTAGTACTTGTTATCCCCGAAGCGCAGGCCCACCGCTGCCGATGACATGTTGTTGCCCTTGGCCGGCAGTTCGTTGAACCAGGTCTTGGCCTTGTCGAGCACCACGTACGGCTGCAGGATTTTTACCCACTCGCCACTGCGGTTGAAGCTGTAGTTGACCTCATACGCCACGCCCCAGCCCTTGTCGCCCGAGCCCTGGTCATCCGGGTAGCCACGCCCGAAATTCTGCCCGCCGAACGTCGCGCGTTCGCTGTCGGGCAGGGTGTCGTTGCTCCAGTAGAAGGCACCCGATGCCACGCCTTGCCAGTTGTCGAAGAACTTGTCGCTCTGTACGCCCGAGACGCGCAGGCGGAAGAAGTCGATGTCGGGTTTTATGCCCTCGAAGTCACTCCGGGTGCTGGCGCCGAGGCCGTCGATGCCCTGGTACAGGCCGGCGCTGACAATGCGCAGTTGGCGCGTGTCGGATTTGCGCCAGTCACCTTCGAACGCCAGGGCGCGCAGGTTGGTTTCCAGGTCGAAACGTTGCGGGAAACCCACCAGTTGATAGCGGGTGGTCTGGTCCACGGCATAGAGTCGCGTGCCCAGGGTCAATGACTCGGTGGGGGAGGCAATCAGCGGATGGCTGAGGCCGACGGAGTAGCGGTCAACCTCCTGGTGTGGCTTGAGTTCAAAACCGCCGTCCAGCTGCACATTGCTGCGCGGGTCGGCGCGGTAGCGCTCGGCGTTGACCACCAGTTGAGTGCCCTCGGCATTCACGAACTGGCTGTAGCCCAGGCGGTAGTAGTGCTCCTTGTCCTCGCCGGGCGGGAACAGGCCGCTGACGCTCAGTTGTTCGCCCATGGATGTCTGGGAATTGCTGGTGCCGGTGATCAGGGCTTGCAGGCCGCCACGGCTGTCGTCCGTCATGCTCATGCTGCTGGTGAAGGGTTTGCGCGAGGCCTGGATCTGCATGCGCGTGCCGCCATCGGTGGTGCCCGGCGGCGGTACTTGCGCCTGCAGCGTTACACCTGGAATGCGGCCCATCAAGGTGGTGTAGCGTTCGAAGGTCTTGCGGGTCAGCGGGCGCTCGGCCAGCAGCTTGGCCGCCAGTTTGTCGACGTAGGTCGAGACCGAGCCAATGTCGCCCTGCACGTTGTAATCCTTGATGTAGCCCTCCACCAGCACCACGCGCACCAGGCCGTTTTCGAAGCGCTGGTCGGGCAGGTACGCGTAGGACAACAGATAGCCGTCCTGCTGGTAGCGGCGGGTGATGCCGCGGGTGGCTTCGATCAGTTGTGCCAGGTTGGTTTCATGGCCAATCAGCGGTTCGAAAACCTTGGCCACATCCTGGAGCGGGTAGATCGTCCCACCGTCGATTTGCAGCTTGCGGATGGTCACTTTGGTGTCCATCAACAATGGCTGGCCCTGGGTTGCCGCCGGCTCGGGCAGTTGGGTCTGTGGGGTGACCGGGCGATAGGCATCGGCGGGGAGGTTGGGTACCGGCAGGTTGCGAATGGTGTCGTTGCTGTTGAGGTAGCTGGGCAGGGTCTCGGCATGGACGCTGGCAGCAATGAGGGTGAGCAGAAACAAAGGCGTCAAGGCGCGCATAGGACACTCCATGGTCAAAACTGCTGCAGCGTTTTCGCTAGGCCCGCCGGGTTCTGGGACACGGTTCGCAAAGCCATTCATTGGCCAATAAAAAAGACGAGAGACTCGTTGGAATCTCTCGTCTCAACCAAGCGTAGGCGCTGTAGGGGAGGCCGTCTAATGGCCAGGTGCAATTCTATTTTTTGCCGGTCAGCCCACCGAGCAGACCTCCCAGGCCGCCGCCTGTGTTTGCATTTGCATTGGCAGTGCCCGTAGCGGTGGCACCGGCACCCACGTTCAAGCCACCGAGCAGACCGCCACCGTTACTGCTGGTGCCGCCGGTTACCAGGCCACCCACCGAGCCGACGGTATTGCCGACGGCATTCAGGGTACCGCCCACAGCGTTAGTCACCGGATTGGCATTCGCCGCCGTCAGGTTGGTGCCCAGGCTGCTGACTGCGCCGCCGACCTGGGTAACCAGACCATTCACCGGTGCGCCGATCCCGGTGCTGGTGCCGATGTTTTGCGTCAGGTTGGCAACACCCGAGGTCACTGGGTTGAGTGCGGTGCCGACATTGGTCGCCAGGCCTGCAACAGGAGCCGTGGCTGCAGTGTTGGCCACGCCATTGCCACCGATCAGGGTGCCGAGCGACGCGACGGTGTTACCCACTTGGCCACCGGTTACACCGGCTGCACTGACAGTGCCGTTGGTGTTGCCGGCATTCAGGCCGTTGCCGACGTTGGCGACAAGACCGCCGACGAGTTCAGGCAGGCCCGATTGAGGGGTCGTGGTAGCCGGGTTGACGTAACCGCTCGACTTATCAAGGGTGGTGCCAACGCCAGTCAACACGCCACCGACGAGTGTCCCGACAGGGTTGCCTGCGCCGCCGGCGCTGGCCACCTGGCCGCCAAGGCCGGTGACAGTGGAGCCGACTTTATCCAGTACGCCGCCGACCGGGTTGCCCAGGCCTGTTTTATTGCCCAGGTTGCCGGTGGTGTTTTCCACCAGGGAGACCACCGGTACCAATACGCTTTTACCCACCGTATTGGTCACGCTGCCCAATGGCCCGGTGGTGCTGGCAGTGCTCAAGGTATCGCCGAGCATGGTGACGGCCTGGCCGACCTGATCAACCACGCCACCTGCCGCACCGCCAACGCCACCGGTCAAGCCGCCGACGACGGGAATGCCGCCAAGGGTGGTGCCCAGGGATTTGCCGGTGTTGGAAACGCCGGTGCCCAGGTCGGCAACGCCATCGGCCACACCGGCAACGGTTGTGCCCACGGAGTTGCTATTGGTACCCAGCGTGCCCAGGCCGTTGCTCAAGCCGCCGCCGATACTGTTGACGGCGGTGCCTGTCGCGGTGACCAGCCCGCCGGCAGTGGTGCCGACAATGGGAACCGTGGTCAGGGTTGTGCCCAGGTTACCTACCGTGGTGCCGACATTACCGACGACACCGCCCACAGCGCCTACTACCTGGCCGGTGACCAGGGGAGTGGTCGAGCCGGTGCCGCCGCCAGTACCACCGCCAGTGCCGCCACCGGTACCACCGCCGGTACCTCCACCAGTGCCGCCGCCGGTGCCACCACCGGTACCTCCACCAGTACCTCCACCAGTACCGCCGCCGGTGCCTCCACCGGTACCTCCACCGGTACCTCCACCAGTGCCACCGCCGGTGCCACCACCGGTACCTCCACCAGTGCCGCCGCCGGTGCCACCACCGGTACCTCCATCAGTGCCGCCGCCAGTGCCACCACCGGTACCGCCGCCGGTGCCTCCACCTGTTCCACCGCCAGTACCGCCGCCAGCATCCGGAGAGGAGGCTGCGACGCTACTGTGATGACCACCACCACCGCTGCTGCAGCCTCCGAGGCTTACTGCCAGAATCAGGGCCAGCGCGGTACTTGCTTTCCACAACACGACTTGAGTTTTCATGATTGAGTTCCTTGCACCTGGTACAGCCTTTGTTGTTTTCGAAGTTCGCTGTTTCTAGGGGCAGCGATACATTCGTCCGTTATGGCTATAACAGTCCCGGGTGCGCGCTCTCGCAACGCTCAACTTGGTATTAACGATTTATATACACGAAGAGTTAGTTTGCTTAACGACTAATACCAAGGGTGTAGAAGGCGGCGGTGTTTAAGTTGTAAGTTTATTAAAATCAATGAGTTGATAAGAGTAGCGAGCTATCGATAGCTCGCTATAACTTAGGATGTATATATACAATTTATCAGGCGATGGGCCGCCAGCGGCCGACCATGTGTTCAATGTCCCCGGCGCCTTTAAGTTGCAGCTCACCGCTGGAGCCGGGGGCGCTGGTGAACAACGTTACCTCACTGGGCAAGCGCACCGGCTTTTTAAACTCGACATCTATCTCGAGATTGGCGGCTGGCAAATGCTCACTCAGTGCCGCCAGTGTGCGGGCCTTGTTCCACAGCCCATGGGCGATGGCCTGGGGAAAGCCGAATAACCTGGCAGTGAGGGCGCTCAAGTGAATCGGGTTGTAGTCGCCGGACACCCGGGCGTAGCGGCGGCCAACATCGGCGGGGGCTTTCCAGCGGGTCAGTTCGGCGACGGCGGCAGGGGGTTGCAGCGGGTTGTCCGTTGCTGCGCCATCGAGTTTCACACCGCGACAGAGCATCCGGCTTTGCGCTTCCCACAGTAGCCCCAGTGAATCCTCGACCGTGGTCACAATATCGAATGTCGCGCCCTTGGCATGGGGCTGCAAATTCTGCGCGTAAACGCCGACCGTCAAGTCACTCACACCGCCCAACGGGCGCAGGATGCGGATCCGGTTGCTCAGGTGGATCAATCCCAGCAGCGGGAAAGGAAATGCCTTGTCGGTGAGCAATTGCATCTGCAGGCCGAATGCCAGGATATGCGGATAGGTGGCCGGCAAGACCGGGCTGTCGGCAAACCCGCAGACCTTGCGATAGGCCGCGACTTCCCTGGGGTTCACACTGACCCGGCAGCGCAACCCTTGCTCGGGCAGCCTGGTGCCGGTGATCTTGCGCTTGAGTGCCGCGCGCCAATACAGCGGCGGCAGGAACGGGGTGCTGCCTAATGTGTGCCACTCCATGCTTACGCTCCCAATAGACTTTGCCCGCACACCCGAAGTGCCTGCCCGCTGACCGCGCCCGACCCCGGCTGGCCGAGCCAGGCCACCGCCTCGGCGACGTCCTGGGGCAAGCCGCCCTGGCCCAGCGAACTCATGCGGCGCCCGGCCTCACGCAGGGCGAAGGGAATGTGTGCGGTCATCTGGGTTTCGATAAAGCCTGGGGCCACGGCATTGATGCTGATCCCGCGCTCACCGAGCAACGGCGCCCAGGCCTGGGCCAGGCCAATCAGCCCGGCCTTGCTCGCGGCGTAGTTGGTTTGCCCGCGGTTGCCGGCGATGCCGCTGATGGATGCCAGCAGCACCACGCGACCGTTGTCGTGCAGGGTGCCGCTGTCCAGCAGCGCCTTGGTCAGCACTTGCGGCGCGTTGAGATTGACTGCCAAGACTGCGTCCCAATATTCCGGCGTCATGTTGGCCAGGGTTTTATCGCGGGTGATGCCGGCGTTGTGCACCACGATGTCGATGCCGTCCGGCAGGTGTTCGATCAGTTGGGTGGCGGCGTCTTCGGCGCAGATATCCAGGGCGATGCTGCGGGCGCCCAGGCGCGCGGCCAGGGCATCGAGGTCGGCCTTGGCTTGTGGCACGTCCAGCAGGATCACCTCGGCACCGTCGCGGGCCAGGGTTTCGGCGATCGAGGCACCGATGCCGCGGGCGGCGCCGGTCACCAGGGCCTTGTGCCCGGCGAGCGGGCGCGTCCAGTCCGCGACCTGGGTCGCGCAAGGGTTCAAGCGAATGACCTGGCCGGAGATATAGGCACTTTTCGGCGAGAGGAAGAACCGCAACGCACCCTCCAATTGATCCTCGGCCCCGTCGCCCACGTACAGCAATTGCAGGACGCCGCCGCTGCGCAGCTCTTTGGCCAGCGACCGGCTGAAGCCTTCAAGGGCCCGTTGGGCACTGGCGGCAAACGGGTCGCCGAGGCTTTCCGGGGCGCGGCCAAGGATCACCAGGTGCGCGCTGTGGTCGAGGTTCTTCATCAACGGCTGAAAGAATTCCCGCAACTGCTTGAGTTGATCGGTGTGCTGCAACTGGCTGGCGTCAAATACCACGGCCTTGAGCTTGGGCCCGTGGCCGGGAATCCAGGTGGTTGCCGCCGACGGTTCGGTGCCGTAGCTATAGATAGCGTCGGTCAGCTTGTTGGCGAACGGCAGGATTTTTGTCGCCAGCGGGCCGCCGCCGATCAGCAGTGCACCCTCCACCGGGCGCAGGCGTCCGGCCTGCCAGCGTTCCAGGCGTACCGGTGACGGCAGGCCAATGGCGGCGACCAGGCGATGGCCGAGGCTGGAGTTGGCGAAGTCGATATAACGGTCAGACATGGAACGCTCTCCGAGTGCTGGGGTTCAAACGGTGGACCATCAATAGGTGAAAGTCGTTCGATTGAGCCTAGGCTAGGCTCAGAGATTCACCCCATAACCTCAAGGGAGCTTTCCATGACTCAATTGCGCCGTGTAGCGATCATTGGCGGTAACCGCATCCCCTTCGCCCGCTCCAACGGCCCTTACGCCACGGCGAGCAACCAGGCGATGTTGACCGCCGCCCTCGAAGGCCTGATCGAACGCTACAACCTGCACGGCCTGCGTATTGGCGAGGTGGCCGCCGGGGCGGTGCTCAAGCATTCCCGCGACTTCAACCTGACCCGCGAGTGCGTGCTGGGCTCGCGCCTGTCGCCGCAAACCCCGGCCTACGATATTCAGCAGGCCTGTGGCACGGGGCTGGAAGCCGCGTTGCTGGTGGCGAACAAGATTGCGCTGGGGCAGATCGAAAGCGGGATTGCCGGCGGCGTCGACACCACGTCCGACGCGCCTATCGGGGTGAATGAGGGCCTGCGCAAAATCCTGCTGCAAGCCAATCGCAGCAAATCCATGGCGGATAAACTTAAAGTCTTGTTACAACTTCGTCCCCATCACCTCAAGCCGGAGCTGCCGCGCAACGGCGAACCGCGCACCGGGTTGTCCATGGGCCAGCATTGCGAGTTGATGGCGCAGACCTGGCAGATCCCCCGCGCCGAGCAGGATCAGTTGGCGCTGGAAAGCCATCAGAAAATGGCCGCGTCCTACGCCGAAGGCTGGCAAAACGATTTGCTCACGCCCTTTCTTGGCCTGACCCGCGACAACAACCTGCGCCCCGACCTGACCCTGGAAAAACTCGCCAGCCTCAAGCCCGCCTTCGAGCGCAGTGAAAAGGGCACCCTCACCGCCGGTAACTCGACGCCGCTGACCGATGGCGCCTCGTTGGTGCTGCTGGGCAGTGAAGCCTGGGCCAAGGAGCGCGGCTTGCCGATTCTCGCCTACCTGCGCGATGGCGAAGCGGCGGCGGTGGATTTCGTCAACGGCGCCGAAGGCCTGCTGATGGCGCCGGTGTACGCCGTGCCGCGCCTGCTGGCGAGGAATGGCCTGACCCTGCAGGACTTCGATTACTACGAGATTCACGAAGCCTTCGCTGCCCAAGTGTTGTGCACGCTGAAAGCCTGGGAAGATCCGGATTACTGCAAGACCCGCCTGGGGCTGGACGCACCGCTGGGCTCTATCGACCGCAGCCGCTTGAACGTCAAGGGCAGCTCATTGGCCGCCGGCCATCCGTTTGCTGCCACGGGCGGGCGTATCGTCGCCAACCTGGCCAAGCTGCTGGACGCAGCCGGCAAGGGCCGGGGCCTGATCTCGATCTGCGCCGCCGGGGGCCAGGGCGTCACCGCGATTATTGAGCGCTGATCTCGGCTATGATCGGGCCGCCGGTCAATTTGGCATATTGGATGCATTCTTAAGCGGTCAAAGGTCGGTACCCTCTCCCCGCGGCGAGAGGATTGCCGTATAACGAGTGCCATACGCGTGTTTGGTAATAAAGGACCCACAATAAAAGCTGATGAAGACTCCTAAACGCATTGAACCCCTGATCGAGGACGGTCTGGTCGACGAGGTGCTGCGCCCACTCATGAGTGGTAAAGAAGCAGCTGTTTACGTGGTGCGCTGCGGCAACGAGTTACGTTGCGCCAAGGTCTACAAGGAGGCGAATAAACGAAGTTTTCGTCAGGCGTCCGAATACCAGGAAGGCCGCAAGGTCCGCAACAGCCGTCAGGCCCGGGCCATGGCCAAGGGCTCCAAGTTCGGCAAGAAAGAAACCGAAGACGCCTGGCAGAACGCTGAGGTAGCGGCGCTGTTTCGCCTGGCCGGTGCGGGTGTTCGCGTGCCCAAGCCGTACGACTTCCTCGAAGGCGTGCTGCTGATGGAGCTGGTGGCCGATGAATACGGCGACGCGGCGCCACGTTTGAACGACGTGACGCTGGAGCCGGACCAGGCCCGCGAATACCACGCCTTCCTGATTACCCAGATCGTGCTGATGTTGTGTACCGGCCTGGTGCACGGTGACCTTTCCGAGTTCAACGTGCTGCTGACGCCGACGGGCCCGGTGATCATCGACCTGCCTCAGGCGGTGGATGCCGCGGGCAACAACCACGCGTTCAGCATGCTGGAACGGGATGTGGGCAACATGGCTTCCTACTTCGGGCGCTTTGCCCCGGAATTGAAGAAGACCAAGTACGCCAAGGAGATGTGGGCGCTGTATGAAGCCGGCACTCTGCACCCGGCCAGTGTGTTGACCGGCGAGTTCGACGAACCGGAAGAGCTGGCTGACGTGGGCGGTGTTATCCGCGAGATCGAAGCGGCGCGGCTCGATGAAGAGCGTCGCCAGGCGATTCGCGCGGCAGACGATGCGCCACCGAGCAAGGCGTCGGAAGAGCCGCCACCGCCGCCTTGGATGCAGTGATCCAACGGCGAGTGGATATCCAAATGTGGGAGCGGGCTTGCTCGCGAAAGCGCTGGTTCAGTCAACTGATGTATTGACTGACACTCCGCATTCGCGAGCAAGCCTGCTCCCACATTAGGTTCCGTGCATGCCTGGTTAAACTTGCTCAGGTGCAACAACTGCCCGACGCCAACTCCCTGAGAATCGGGCAATCCGGCCGGTGATCACCCTGGCAGTGTTCCACCAGGTCCTGCAACGTATCGCGCAATTGCCCCAACTCGCGGATCTTCTGGTTCAGCTCATCGATATGCTTGCGGGCTAGCGCCTTCAGGTCGGCACTCGCACGGCCCCGGTCCTGCCAGAGGGTCAGCAACTCGTGCGGCAGACGATGCGCCACCGAGCAAAGCGTCGGAAGAGCCGCCACCGCCGCCCTGGATGCAGTGATCCAACGGCGAGTGGATATCCAAATGTGGGAGCGGGCTTGCTCGCGAAAGCGCTGGTTCAGTCAACTGATGTATTGACTGACACTCCGCATTCGCGAACAAGCCCGCTCCCACATTAGGTTCCGTGCATGCCTGGTTAAACTTGCTCAGGTGCAACAACTGCCCGACGCCAACTCCTTGAGAATCGGGCAATCCGGCCGATGATCGCCCTGGCAGTGTTCCACCAGGTCCTGCAACGTATCGCGCAATTGCCCCAGCTCGAGGATCTTCTGGTTCAGCTCATCGATATGCTGGCGGGCCAGCGCCTTGACGTCGGCACTCGCGCGTCCCCGGTCCTGCCACAGCGTCAGCAATTTGCCGACCTCTTCCAGGGAAAACCCCAGGTCCCGCGAGCGCTTGATAAACGCCAGGGTGTGCAAGTCATCGGCGCCATAAATGCGGTAGCCGCTGTCGGTGCGATGGGCGGCTTTCAACAAGCCGATGGACTCGTAGTAACGAATCATCTTCGCGCTCAGGCCGCTTTGGCGTGCTGCTTGGCCGATGTTCATGGACGCTCGTCCTCCAGGTCCTTGGGTTTCCAGGTTTTCAACAGCAGTGCGTTGCTCACCACGCTGACACTGGACAGGGCCATGGCCGCGCCAGCCATCACCGGGTTGAGCAGGCCGAACGCCGCCAGCGGAATGCCGATCAAGTTATACACAAAGGCCCAGAACAGATTCTGTCGAATTTTCGCATAGGTCTTGCGGCTGATTTCCAGGGCTGCCGGCACCAGCCGTGGGTCGCCGCGCATCAGGGTAATACCTGCCGCGTGCATCGCCACGTCGGTACCGCCGCCCATGGCGATGCCGATGTCGGCCGCGGCCAGGGCCGGTGCGTCGTTGATGCCGTCGCCGACCATTGCCACCACGCCGGTCTTTTTCAGCTCGGCGACGGTAGCCGCCTTGTCCGCAGGCAACACCTCGGCGTGCACGTCATCGATGCCCAGGGCTTCGGCGACCACGCGGGCGCTGCCACGGTTATCGCCGGTCAGCAGGTGGCTGCTGATATGCCGAGCCTTGAGTGCCTGTATCGCCTGCAGGGCGCCCGGTTTAAGCGTGTCACCGAAGGCAAACAAACCCAGCACGCGGGGCTGCGGGCCTTGCTCGATCAGCCAGGACAAGGTGCGGCCTTCGGCCTCCCACGCACTGGCCGAGTCGGCGAGATCACCGGTGCTCAAGCCGGTTTCTTCCAGCAGGCGACGGTTGCCCAGCGCCAGTTGCCGGCCATCTAGGGTGCCTGCAATGCCACGCCCGGTAAGGGATTGGCTGGCGCTGACATCCGCGACGTTCAAACCTTGTTCGGCACAGGCATCCAGCACCGCCTTGGCCAATGGGTGTTCACTGCCGCGCTGCAGCGCGCCGGCCTGTTGCAGCAGCGCCCCTTGATTGCCGTCAATGGCGGCCAGGTGCGCAATCTTTGGTGCGCCGGAGGTCAGGGTGCCGGTCTTGTCGAACACCACGGCGCTGACTTCATGGGCGCGCTCCAGGGCTTCGGCGTCCTTGATCAGGATGCCGTGGCGGGCGGCAACGCCGGTACCGGCCATGATGGCGGTAGGTGTGGCCAGGCCAAGGGCGCAAGGGCAGGCGATCACCAATACGGTCACCGCATTGATCAGCGCGACCTCCAGCGGTGCGCCATACAGCCACCAGCCGACCAGCGTGGCCAAGGCCAGCACCAGCACCACCGGCACGAACACCTGGCTGACTTTATCCACCAGTTTCTGGATCGGTGCCTTGGCGGCCTGGGCGTCTTCCACCAGGCGGATGATCCGCGCCAGCACGCTTTCCGCGCCGAGGGCCAGGGTACGCACCAGCAGCCGGCCTTCGCCATTGATGGCGCCGCCGGTGACTGCGTCGCCAGGCTGCTTCGGCACCGGCAGGCTTTCACCGCTGATCAAGGCTTCGTCGGCGTGGCTTTGGCCTTCGACCACTTCGCCGTCCACCGGGAAGCGTTCGCCGGGTTTGACCAGCACCAGGTCATTCAGCTTGAGGGCGGTGATGGCGACGTCCTGCTCGCGGCCGTCGATCACCTGAATCGCCCGTTCCGGACGCAAGGCTTCCAGAGCGCGGATGGCACTGGCGGTCTGGCGCTTGGCGCGGCTTTCCAAATATTTGCCCAGCAGCACCAGGGCGATCACCACCGCCGAGGCTTCGAAATACAGGTGGGGCATTGTGCCGGCGGACGCCGTGAGCCATTCATAGATACTCAGGCCGTAACCGGCGCTGGTGCCGATGGCGACCAGCAGGTCCATATTGCCCGCTCCGGCGCGCACGGCTTTCCAGGCCGCGATATAGAAGCGCGCACCGAAGATGAATTGCACCGGGGTGGCCAGGGCAAATTGCACCCAGGCCGGGAGCATCCAGTGCAGCCCGAACGGTTGCACCAGCATCGGCAGCACCAACGGCGCGGCGAGCAGGATTGCCAGCAGCAGCGACCAGCGTTCATGGCTCAGGCGTTGTTCCTGGCTGGCCTGGGTGGCGGTTTCGCTTTGGGGCAGGGTGGCGGTGTAGCCGGCCTTGTCGACGGCGGCGATCAGGACGCCGGGGTCCATCTGGCCGAGCACTTCAATGTGTGCGCGTTCGTTGGCCAGGTTGACGCTGACACTTTGCACCCCGGGCACTTTGCCCAGTGCCCGTTCAACCCGCCCGGCGCAGCTGGCGCAGGTCATGCCGCTGATCGGCAGGTCGAAGGTGGTGGATCCGTTCATGGGCAGTACTCCAGGAGAGATTGCCCCTAGGATCAACCTTGACCTGTGGGGAAGGTCAAGGCGTTAGATCAATGTTTCAGTATTCCAGTGCGGCCGGTTTCAGGTACATGCCGTCCGGCCCTTGCGCGATACGCAACTTGCGCACGTCACCCGCCTTCAACGTAATGTTTTGCGCCGGTGGCGCGAGCATGCCCGGCAAGCAACCCTGGGATTGCCCCGGCAACAACTTCAGGCGCAACGACACATTCCCGGCCGGCAAGTTGAAGGAGGTGGCCTGCTCCTGGAACAGCCGCCCGGCCAACTGGTCCTGGATGTACAAGCCAATCTCGCAGTTGGTCGGCACTTCCAGGCGCTCCCGGGAAATGATCAGCACCGCATAATCTTCATCTGCGCTGGCCGGTGGCACAGCAGCAAACAAGCCCATCAGGCTGACAAGGCCAAAAAATGACCAGCGCATGGCGAATTCTCCGAGGTTCACATCGTGGATAAGTGCAGCTTGGCCGAGGGCGCGAATGAATGCCAGCCCGGCCGATGTTTTCAGAACTTGACCTTGCCATCATGGCAAGGTCAACACTGCGGGCAACCTCATTAAGGGAGTCATGTCATGCAAGTATTCAGCGTTGAAGGAATGACCTGCGGCCACTGTGTCCGCTCGGTAACCCAGGCGGTGCAGGATAAGGACCCGGCGGCCAGCGTGCTCGTTGACCTCGCGGCAAAGGAAGTCAGGGTGGAAGGCAGCCTGCTGTCGCCGGCAGAGGTGATCAACCTGATCAGCGAGGAAGGCTACAGTGTCAAGCTCGCCTGATTTTCTGATAGTTAGCGAGCTAACTTAATGTTCAAGGCACCCGCGCCCGGCTAGACTGTCGGGCTGCCGACTCACCTGGGTGCCTGATGAACCTTCGTATAATCCTGATCTTGGGGGCCTTGAGCGCGTTCGCGCCGCTGGCCATCGACTTCTACCTGCCGGGTTTCCCGGCCATGGCCGTGGCATTCGGCACCGACGAAAAACATATTCAGCTGACCTTGGCCGTGTACTTCACGGGCCTGGCGATCGGCCAGTTGATCTATGGACCGCTGGCAGACCGTTTTGGCCGGCGCGGGCCGCTGCTCAGCGGCGTCACCCTGTTTACCCTGGCGTCCTTCGCCTGTGCGTACGCGCCGTCCCTGGAATGGCTGATCGGCGCGCGTTTCGTCCAGGCCCTGGGCGGCTGTGCGGGCATGGTGATCTCGCGGGCGGTGGTCAGCGATAAATGCGACGCGGTGGGCTCGGCCAAGGTGTTTTCCCAACTGATGCTGGTCACCGGGCTGGCGCCGATCCTCGCGCCGCTGGCGGGCGGGGTGATGGTTGGGGTGTGGGGCTGGCAGTCGATCTTCCTGGCGCTGACGGCGTTCAGTGTGATGGCGGCCATTGCGGTAGCAGTCGGGCTGCCGGAAAGCTTCCCGGCCCATCAACCGCGCCAGCCGCTGTCAGGCGCACTGCGCCAGTACGGCCGGTTGCTGTCGGACCGGGTGTACCTGGGCTATGCCTTGACCGGCGGCATCTCGATTGCCGGTATGTTTGCCTACATCGCGGGCTCGCCCTTCGTCTTTATCAAGCTCTATGGCGTGCCCGCCGAACACTATGGCTGGGTATTCGGCTCGAATGCCGCGGGCTTTATCCTGGTGGCACAGGTCAATGCGCGTTTGCTCGCTTCGCGTGGCCCGGCATTTTTGCTGTCGCGCACGGTGTGGGTTTACCTGGCGGCGGGTCTGTCGTTGCTGGCAATTACTGCGCTGCGCACGGACGCTTTGTGGCCACTGCTGGTACCGCTGTTTATCTGCATCGCCAGCCTGGGCTGCATTTTGCCCAATACCTCGGCCTGCGCCATGAGCGGGCAGGGCGCTCGGGCGGGCAGCGCGTCGGCGTTGCTCGGCTGCATTCAGTTTGGTGTGGCCGCAGGCGCAGCGTCGTTGGTCGGCGTGCTGCACGACGGCACGGCGATGCCGATGGCAATGGTCATCAGCTTGTGTGGCGTATTGGCCGTAACGTTCGCGATGCTGACCCGGCGCCTGCAGCGCCAACGGGCACTGCAAGCGGCGGACTGATCAGGATCAGCCAGCAGAACGCTGCTGGCTTTCGGGGAATCGGTGAGGCGCCTGGATACGGGTTTGCAGGGTGTCGGCAAACGCGCGGGCCTCGGCCTCACTGCGGAAGGTAAAGGCGTTCTGGTCGAGACGGACCTGCCATTTGTTGCCTTCGGATCTTGCTAGCGCTTTTATCAGGATCTTCATTGCTGACTTCCTCACGTAAATTGCGTGGCAAAGGCGGCCAATATAAACCCGAATACGCTCACAAATATGACAAGGATCAAGTCTCTGACTAGCGGTGTCGTCCATTACTCACATGAATAACAGACGACACTGACAGAACCTTTCGTTAGAACCCTTCCAGCACGATCTTGCCCTTGGCCTTGCCGCTTTCCAGCAGTTCGTGGGCGCGGCGCAGGTTGGCCGCGTTGATCACGCCAAAGTGCTCGCCCACGGTGGTTTTCAGAGTACCGGCGTCGATCAGTTCGGCGACGCGATTGAGCAGGTTGTGCTGCTCGATCAAGTCGCTGGTCTCGAACATCGAACGGGTGTACATGAACTCCCAATGCAGCGACAGGCTCTTGCGCTTGAGCTTGCTTACGTCCAATGCCTTTGGATCGTCGATCAGCGCCAGTTTGCCCTGGGGAATCAGCGCTTCCACCAGTTGGTCCAGGTGCTGGTCGGTCTGGGTCAGGCTGGCGACGTAGTTCACCTGCGGATGGCCGGCGTTTTTCAGCTCTTCGCTCAACGGTTTGCTGTGGTCGATCACCAGGTCGGCGCCCAGGTCCTTGGCCCATGCCTGGGTTTCAGGACGGGAGGCGGTGCCGATGACTTTCAGGCCGGTGAGCTGTTTCGCCAGTTGGGTCAGGATCGATCCCACACCACCCGAAGCACCGACAATCAGCAGGCTCTGGCCTTCATCGGCCTTGCCTTCACGCACTTGCAGGCGTTCGAAGAGCAATTCCCAGGCGGTGATGGCGGTCAGCGGCAGTGCAGCAGCGTCGGCAAAACCCAGGGTTTTCGGCATATGGCCGACGATGCGCTCATCGACAGTGTGCAGTTCGCTGTTGCCGCCGGGGCGTACCAGGGAGCCGGCGTAGAACACCTTGTCGCCGACCTTGAACAGGCTGACTTCGCTGCCCACGGCCTTGACCACACCGGCCACGTCCCAGCCCAGCACTTTGGCCGCGCCGTTTTCCGGGGCGACGTTCTGGCGCACCTTGGTGTCCACCGGGTTCACCGAGATGGCTTTGACTTCCACCAGCAGGTCGCGGGGGCCGGCGACCGGTTCGGGCAGTTCGATGTCTTGCAGGGATTTTGGATCGTTGATCGGCAGTGCGGCGTAGTAGGCGATGGCTTTCATGATGGTTTCCAAAAAAGGGGGCGGTTGATCAGGCAATAAACTTCAGGCGCTTGAGTTCGAAATGCTCAAGCACGTCGGCAGCCTTGGTGCGGAAATTCTGGATATGCGCGCTCTGGTCGTGGTCGGCCAGCGCGGCGTCGTCACTCCAGCGTTCGAGCATGTAGAAGGTCTCGGGGTGTTGCAGGTCTTGGTGCAGGTCGTACTGCTGGCAGCCGGCTTCGATGCGGGTCGGTTCCAGCAGCTCGCGCAGCAGGGTTTCCAGGGTGGCCTGTTGGCCGGGTTTGGCGATCAGCGTGGCGATGACGTTAAAGGCAGCAGACATATTCGACTCCAGACACGTGATGAACGGGATGGACAGATGATTGGCTATTTCTCTGGAAGATAAAACCCGCTAAAAGAGCAGTCTCTTTCAATGCTTTTTTGATAATGGGCGGTCGGCGTGCTGCGTTTTGATGACTTGCAGTTGTTTGTGCGTGCGGCAGACCTGGGCAGCCTTTCGGCGGCAGCACGGGTGATGGACATGTCGGCGGCGGTGGCCAGCGCGGCGTTGAAGCGCATCGAGCAGCAGTTGGGCGCACGGTTGTTGGCGCGTTCCACCCGCAGCCTGCGCCTCACGGCCGAGGGCGAAGGCTTCCTGGAGTACGCCCGGGCCGCCTTGAGCAGCCTGGATGAAGGCCGGCGGTTGTTGGCCAGCGGCCAGGATCAGGTCAGCGGGGTGCTTCAACTCTCGGCGCCGTCGGACTTTGGCCGTAACCAGTTGTTGCCCTGGCTCGATGAGTTCCAGCGCGAATACCCCGACCTGAGCGTACGCCTGTTGTTGGGCGACCGGATTGCCGACCTGTTCCGCCAGCCGGTGGATATCGCCCTGCGCTACGGCGAACCCGAAGACTCCAGCCTGATCGCGTTGCCCATCGCCCCGGACAACTGCCGCGTGCTCTGCGCTGCTCCCAGCTATCTGGCGCGGCACGGCGAGCCGCGCCACCTGGAGCAACTGACCCAGCACAATTGCCTGCTGTACATGCTCGGCAGCCGGGTGCATGACCATTGGGGGTTTAACGATGGCAAGCGTGATGTCGGCCTGACGGTGACCGGCGACCGCTTCAGTGATGATGCCGATGTGGTGCGACGCTGGGCGGTGGCGGGGGTGGGTATCGCCTACAAGTCCTGGCTGGATGTCAGCTCCGATGTGCTGGCGGGGCGCCTGCGGCTGATCCTGCCGGAGCTGCGGGGCGAACGTACGCCGCTCAATCTGTTGTGTGCCCATCGCGCGCAACTGAGCAAGCCGATCAATCTTCTGCGGGAAATGCTCGTTGCCCGTTGTGCGACATTGACTGCGCAATTGCCGGAGCGATCAGCCTCTACACCATAACCCCGGGGATATCGGGAAATTTCCTTCAGCTTCTGTCCTTGGTTGCGCTGTAAGACGGCACGGAACCCGGCGTTTTCACGCTTATACTTTTCCGCCAGACGCAGCAGACAAATGATTCAACAGGGAGTGAATGAGCACATGGAACAGGCACCTTGCATCAGTCAGATCGCCACCTTGCTGGCCGACCCGAAACGCACCGCGATGGTGTGGGCATTGATGGACGGCTCGGCCAAACCCTCCGATGAGTTGGCGGCACTTGCCGGGCTGTCATCGGCCTCGGCGAATGCGCATCTGACGCGATTGACGGCCGGTGGCCTGCTGCGTGTCGAAGCCCGCAGCGGCAAACGCTTTTTCCGGGTGGCCGCCGCCGATGTGGCGGCCGCCGTGGATGCATTGGCCTGCACCACGATGGCCAGCGTCGCCCGCAGCACGCCCATTCATTCGCGGTCATTGACTGCGCCTGCGGCTTTACGGCGAGCGCGGCTGTGCCATGGTCACCTGGGGGGCGAGCTGGCAGCGGGTTTGTATCAACGGATGATGGCGGCCGCGTGGATCGAGCGCGCGGAACAGCGTACGGACGTGACGCCGTCAGGTGCGCGCAAACTCGCAGCGCTGGGGATTTTTACCCAGGCACTGGCTCAACCGATCGTGTGCGATTGTTTTGATTGGAGCGAACAACAGCCACACCTGGGCGGTGCGTTGGGGGCCGCGTTGTTGCAGTTGTGCCTGCAGTCGAACTGGGTCAGCGTGATCAATGAGTCCCAGGCGTTGCAGGTCAGTGAAGCCGGGCAACTGGAAATTGCCCGGCTCGCCAGACCGGTCGGTGATTAAGGCTTGACCAACCGTGCATCCAGGCTGTTTTGCGCCAGGCGTTTGGCCTGGTCCTGGGTCATGCCCAGCGAGGTGTACAGCGCATGGAAGTTCTCGGTGACATAACCGCCGAAGTACGCCGGATCGTCCGAGTTCACCGTCACTTTCACCCCACGCTCAAGCATGTCGAGGATGTTGTGCTGGGACATGTCGTCGAACACGCAGAGCTTGGTGTTGGACAACGGGCACACCGTCAGCGGGATCTGTTCGTCGATGATCCGCTGCATCAGGCGCTCGTCTTCAATGGCGCGTACGCCATGGTCGATACGCTGGATCTTCAGCAGGTCGATGGCTTCCCAGATGTACTCCGGCGGGCCTTCTTCACCGGCGTGGGCGACGGTCAGGAAACCTTCGTGACGGGCACGATCAAACACGCGCTGGAACTTGCTCGGTGGGTGGCCCATTTCCGAGCTGTCCAGGCCCACGGCAACAAACGCATCACGGAATGGCAGTGCCTGGTCGAGGGTTTTTTCGGCCTCTTCTTCGCTCAAGTGGCGCAGGAAGCTCAAGATCAAACCGCTGGTGATGCCCAGTTGTTGCTCGCCGTCTTTCAAGGCGGCGGCAATGCCGTTGAGCACCACTTCGAACGGTACGCCACGGTCGGTGTGGGTCTGTGGGTCGAAGAACGGTTCGGTGTGGATCACGTTCTGCGCCTTGCAGCGCAGCAGGTAGGCCCAGGTCAGGTCGTAGAAATCCTGGGAAGTGCGCAGTACATCGGCGCCCTTGTAGTAGAGGTCGAGAAACTCTTGCAGGTTGTTGAAGGCGTAGGCCTTGCGCAGGGTTTCGACGTCGTTCCACGGCAGCGCGATCTTGTTGCGTTCGGCCAGGGCGAACAGCAGCTCAGGCTCCAGCGAGCCTTCCAGGTGCAGGTGCAATTCAGCCTTGGGCAGGGCGTTGAGCCAATCGTACATTTATAAATTCTCATCAGGTGCAATGGCGGCATTCTACAGGCGCACGCCGAAATAATCGGCAAAACCTGACCAAGCGGTGAGCATCCACAGGCACCGTGCAAGCAGTGCATGAACTAAGGTGTAACGAAACGTTAGCGGCGCGGTGCAGTCTGTACCCCATCAATGACGGATTCGCCGCGTTCAAAAGGCCTGCAATGCTCACATCTATCAAGCAAGAAAAATTCATGCTGCTGGCGCTGATTGCCGCCATCGCTGCCTACCCGCTGGAACACTGGATGCTGCACAGCGGGCAGATGGTGGCGCTGTTGGCTGGCATAGCGCTGATCGGCTTTATCGTCGTGGCCTCGATGCGCGTGGCCCATCACGCCGAGCAACTGGCGGAAAAGGTCGGCGACCCCTACGGCACCATGATCCTGACCCTCGCCGCCGTGCTGGTGGAAGTAGTGATCCTGGCGATCATGATGAGCAACGAGCCCTCGCCGACCCTGGTGCGCGACACCATTTATTCGGCGGTGATGCTCGACATCAACGGCATCCTCGGCCTGGCCGCGCTGATGGGCGGCATCAAGCATGGTGAACAGTCCTACAACGACGATTCGGCGCGCACCTACAGCGTGATGATCCTTACCGCCATGGGTGTGTCGATGGTGGTGCCGGAATTTATCCCCGAGGCCGACTGGAAAATTTACTCGGCCTTCACCATTGGCGCGATGGTGGTGCTGTACACGTTGTTCCTGCGGATGCAGGTGGGGCCCCACAGTTATTTCTTCAGCTACAGCTACCCGGAAAAACGCCGCAAGAAACAGCCGGAAGAAGAGTCGCCGCCGATCAACCTGGCGTTTTCCATCGGGACGTTGGTGTTTGGCGTGATCGTGATTGGCGCGTTGGCTGAGGTGATGTCCAAGACCCTCGACCTGGGCCTGGAAGGCACGGGCGCTCCACCGGTAATCACGGCGATCATCGTGGCCGCGATTTCCGCCGCCCCGGAGATTTTGACCGCGTTGCGCGCAGCGCTGGCCAACCGCATGCAGTCGGTGGTGAACATCGCGCTGGGGGCTTCTCTGTCGACGGTGATTTTGACCGTGCCGGTGATGGAAGCCATGGCCTTGTACACCGGCCAGCCGTTTCAGATGGCGATGACGCCGGTGCAGACCGTGATGGTGTTTATCACGCTGATTGTCAGTGCGATCAACCTCAACGATGGCGAAACCAACGCCATCGAAGGGATGACCCATTTTGTGTTGTTTGCGACGTTTATCATGCTGTCGCTGCTTGGACTGTAACCAATCCTGAAAACACCGCAGAAATAATTGTGGAAACCGGGCTTGTGTGGGAGCGGGCTTGCTCGCGAATACGGAGTGTCAGTCGCCAGATATGTTGACTGACCCAACGCATTCGCGAGCAAGCCCGCTCCCACATTTGAAAAGTGTTTCTTCAGTTAAGTCCGGTTGATCAGTTCCCGCGCCGCCTGGCTGTGATCGGCAATCAAGCCTTTCAGGTCCAGGCCCTCGACCTGCCCGTCGATCACCCGCCATTTGCCGCCGACCATCACCCGGTCCGCTCGGTCGGCGCCACACAGCAGCAGCGCCGAGATCGGGTCATGGCTGCCGGAGAAGCGCAGTTCATCGAGCTTGAACAACGCAAGGTCGGCCTGTTTGCCTACGGCCAGTTCGCCGATGTCGCTGCGACCGAGTAACTGCGCCGAACCTTTTGTCGCCCAACCCAACACCCGTTCCGGGGTGATCTTCTCTGCCCCGTAACGCAGGCGCTGGATGTACAGGGCCTGGCGCGTTTCGAGGATCATGTTCGACGCATCATTGGACGCCGAACCGTCCACCCCCAGGCCAATCGGTGCACCGGCGGCCAGCAGGTCCAGCGTTGGGCATATCCCGGAAGCCAGGCGCATGTTCGAGCTCGGGCAATGGCAGATACCGGTACCGGCAGCTCCGAGGCGTGCGATTTCTTCAGGGTTGAAGTGAATCCCGTGGGCCAGCCACGTGCGCGGGCCTAGCCAGCCGACGCTGTCGAGGTAATCCACGGTGCGCAGGCCGAAACGCTGCAGGCAGAAGTCTTCTTCGTCGAGGGTTTCCGCCAGGTGGGTATGCAGGCGCACGTCGAGGTTGTTGGCCAGCTCGGCGCTGGCTTCCATGATTTCCGGGGTGACGGAAAACGGCGAGCAGGGCGCCAGGGCGATCTGGATTTGTGCGCCGTCACCGCGCTCGTGGTACTGGCGGATCAGGCGGCGGCTGTCTTCCAGAATCACTTCGCCTTGCTGCACGGTTTGTTGCGGTGGCAGCCCTCCGTCGGCCTCGCCCAGGCTCATGGAGCCGCGGGTGAGCATGGCGCGCATGCCCAGATCGCGCACGCTGTCGACTTGCACGTCGATCGCCTGTTCCAGGCCGTCCGGGAACAGGTAGTGGTGGTCTGCCGCCGTGGTGCAGCCCGAGAGCAGCAGTTCGGCCAGGGCCACTTTGCTCGCCAGGGCGAGTTTTTCCGGGGTGAGTCGGGCCCAGACCGGATACAGGGTTTTCAACCAGGGAAACAGCGGCTGGTTGACCACCGGCGCCCAGGCGCGGGTCAGGGTTTGATAGAAGTGATGGTGGGTGTTGATGAGTCCAGGAAGGACGACATGCTCACGGGCATCGAATACTTGTCCACAGGGCACGGCGGGTTCTTGGCCCCAGCCCAGCACTTCGGTGATCACACCGTCTTGCAGCACCAGGCCGCCACGGGCGTCGAGGCCATTGGCAGTGAAAATCGCGAGGGGGTTTTTTAACCAGATACGGGTCGCAGGCATTGGCCGGCTCCTCTGAATGATGGGTTCAGGTTTGCCAGCTCAGTGTTGCCCTGTCTGCTGATCCAGGGTCGCCGGGGAGGGCGAGGTGCGCAGTTTACGTGTGGATCGTTATCGACGGCAATCGGCCGATAACGATCCCGGTTTTTTTACCAGGCGATGGTGTCGCCCTTGTAGTCCACAAAGTGATGGCCGCCCTTGCCGGTGTAGGCATTCACCTGGTCAACCAGGCCGCGCACGCTGGTGGGCACGTCGATGTGGGCGTTTTCGCCACCCATGTCGGTCTTCACCCAGCCCGGGTGCAACGACAGCACGGTCAGTTTCTGATCGCCCAATTGGGTGACGAAGCTGTTGGTCATGGAGTTGAGGGCGGCCTTGCTGGCCTTGTACAGCGCCAGGTCCGAGCCGTCGGGAATGGTGACACTGCCCAGGATCGAACTCATGAAGGCCAGCACGCCGGTGCCTGGGCGGATCTGCCCGACAAAACGCTGGGCCAGGTTGATCGGCGCCACGGCGTTGGTGAAAAACAGTTGGCCGACTTCAGCCAGGGTGGCGTGGCCCGGTTCCTGGTTGGCCGGGCCTTTGACACCTGCGTTGACGAACAGCAGGTCGAAGGTTTTTTCCTTGAGGCGCTGGCTGAGGGCGATTACCGCCTGCTGGTCATCCATGTCGAGCTTTTCGATTTGCACCTCGCCCAAGGCCTTCAAGGCATCGGCCTTTTGCGGGTCGCGCACGGTGGCGGTCACCTCCCAGCCGTCCGCCAGCAGTTGCTTGGCCAGGCCAAGGCCCAGGCCCCGGGAGGCGCCGATAATCAGTGCGGTTTTTGAAGTGGACATGAATGGCTTCCTTTGACGGTGGAGGTTCACGGGTTCAGTGGACAACGCTGGCCGAGCCTTTGCTGCAACTCTTGGCGCAGTTGGTCGAGTTCGGCGATGCGGGTTTCGATCAGGTTGAGCTTGTCTTGCAGGAGCTGGGTCACGGCGCTGTCGGGGTCTGGAGCTTGCCATAATGCGCCGACGCTGTTGCCGATTTCACCCAGGCTGAAGCCCAGGCGCTGGGCGGTCTTGATGTACAGCACCAGTTGCACCATGTCGGCGGGGTAGTCACGGTAACCGTTGGCACTGCGTTGCGCGGCAATCAGCCCGCGTTGCTCGTAGAAACGCAGGGTGTCGCGACTGACCTGGCTGGCCTGGGCTAATTCGCCGATACGCATGTAGAGGGCTCAAGGGGGCTTGACCCTGGAGCATACTCCAGGCTTTAGCCTGCTGGCTTCTTGAATTTAAGGAGCTTACGGCTATGTGGACCGCACACCAATACCGTCGACTGGTTCGGGCCAGCGGTTGGTACGACCTGATCGTCACCGCCGCACTGGTCACACCCTGGACGTTTGTCCTGCTGCATAACGCCCTGGTGGCGTTGAACCTGCCCGGCGAGCTGCCGCCGTTCGCGCCTGTGCATATGTTGATGGCGAACCTGATGGGCTCGATTGTCTGCGTGTGGTCGGTGCTACGAATCCGCGACCCACAAGCGATCTTTGGCCGCTACGACGCCGCCGGCCGAGTGCTGTTTGCCACCTGGCAGATCTACGCGCTGGCCCATGGTGCCAGTACTGTATTGGTGATTGTCGTGGTGTTTGAAGTGCTGTGGGCGGTGGCTCAGTTGATACCGGTGCGCCGAGTAACAAGTTGATCAAAAAATGCTCAGTTGTGCCGGAACGTTGCAGGCTCTGCTGCGGGGTCACTCTTGCACGGGTTATCCACAGGTTGCTCCACAGTAATTGTGCGCAAGCGTGACCGGTGGATATAAGCGCTGTGGCCCTTTGTTCTAAAGGACATAACCCGCCTAACTGACTGTTTTTGAGCTGGATTAATACTTTCGTGCAGTGCCTTGAACAAAAACTGTACAACCGTCTGAAACCCTTGTGACAGAAGGGTTACAGGCGAGTGTGCTCAGGTTATCCACAGGCAGGTGCACAGTAGATGTGGGCAGTTTCAGCGCTCCAGCAGAATGCGCCCGCGACTCAGGTCGGCGAGCTGCGCTTGCAGGGTGTCGATATGTGCCTCGCCGAGGGCCAGCTGTAGGTCGACGCCATTGGCGGTGAAGGTTTCTTCCATCACCAGCCCACCCAGTTCGGCCACTCGCAGCTTCACCAACTGCAGCTCGGCAAAACCACAGGAGCAGCTCAGCGGCACCCGTTTGATCAGCTCAACGCGTTCGGCGGCTTGCAGGCATTTGTTCGCGCCGCCGCCATAGGCGCGGGCCAGGCCGCCGGTGCCCAGTTGGATGCCGCCGTACCAGCGGATCACCAGCACCACGACCTGGTCGCAATCCTGCGCTTCGATCGCGGCCAGGATCGGGCGCCCGGCCGTCCCGCCGGGTTCGCCGTCGTCGTTGCTGCGGTATTGATCGCCGAGTTTCCAGGCCCAGCAGTTGTGCGTGGCGTTCAGGTCGCTGTGCTGGTCGATGAAGGCCTGGGCGTCCTGGGGGCTGCTGATCGGGGCGGCGAGGGTAATGAAGCGGCTTTTGCGAATTTCTTCGCGAAACTCGCAAAGGCCGGTAAGCGTGAAAGGCATGGGTAACTTCGTTTAGAGGGCCGGCTTGATGCCACAGCCTTTGAGAATGATGTGGATAAGGTTGGTGCCGGCGTCTTCCATGTCCTGCTTGGTCAGCTTGGTGCGCCCGGTCACGCGGCAGATCTGGGTGGCAAAGTCGGCGTAATGCTGGGTGCTGCCCCACAGCAGGAAGATCAGGTGCACCGGGTCGATAGGGTCCATCTTGCCGGCGTCGATCCAGGCCTGGAATACCGCCGCACGGCCGCTGAACCAGGCGCGGTAGTCCTGGCTGAAATATTCGGTCAGGCACTCACCGCCGCTGATGATCTCCATCGCGAAGATCCGCGAGGCTTGTGGCTGGCGCCGGGAGAATTCCATCTTGGTGCGGATATAGCGGGTCAGGGCGGCCGCCGGGTCATCCTCGGCGGTCAGGGTGTTGAAGGTGCTGTCCCACAATTCGAGGATGTTGCTGAGCACCGCGATGTACAGGCCCAGCTTGTTGGTGAAGTAGTAGTGCAAGTTGGCTTTCGGCAACCCGGCACTCGCCGCGATGGTGTTCATGCTGGTGCCTTTGTAGCCATGACGGGCGAACTCGTCTTCGGCGGCCTGCAAAATCGCTTGTTCGTTCTTTTGGCGAATGCGGCTTGCAGGTTTTCCGGCGTGGTTGCTGTGGGCAGGAACTTCGAGGCTCATGGAGGTTTCCGTGCAGATCGATGAATGCGACGTGTGCACAGATAACCCACCCTCAAGCCCCAGACAAGTCCCGATACGATAAAACCCTTAAAGCGGCTCCAGAGTGTCGCTTTCCAGGGTCCGGTTTGCGGCATCCACGGGAGCCTTGGCTTCAGGTAGCAGCAGGCACAATACGATGGCGGTCAGGCCGCCGCTGGTGATGGCCGAGTCGAACAGGTTCTGCACCAGGGTTGGCATCAGGTGCAGCAGGTTCGGTTGCGCCGCGATCCCCAGGCCGACGCCGAACGAGGTGGCGATGATCAGCATGCTGCGCCGATCCAGCGGGGCCTGGGCGAGAATGCGCACGCCGGCCGCCGCTACGCTGCCGAACATCACCAGGGTTGCGCCGCCCAGCACCGGCTTGGGGATTTGCTGCAGCACCGCACCAATCAACGGAAACAGCCCGAGGCAAAACAGTACCGCGCCGATGTACAAGCCGACGTAACGGCTGGCCACGCCGGTCAGCTGGATCACGCCGTTGTTCTGGGCGAATGTGGTGTTGGGAAAGGCACTGAAGGTGGCGGCGATCATGCAACTGATGCCATCTCCCAGTACGCCACCCTTGAGTCGGCTTATATAGGAAGGGCCGCTGATGGGCTGGCGGGCGATCATGCAATTGGCAGTGAGGTCGCCGACGGTTTCGATGGTGCTGATCAGATAAATCAGCGCTACCGGCAGGAAAGCGCTCCAATCGAAATTGAAACCGAAGTGGAACGGTGTAGGCAGGCTGATCAATGGCAAATCAGGCAAGGCTTGGGGCACCAACTTGCCGCTGAACCAGGCGGCGAGGCTGCCCAGTGCGAGGCCGATGATGATGGCGGAGAGCCGTACCCATGGTGTGTTCGAGCGGTTGAGCAGGATGATGGTCAGTACCACGAACAGGCCGAGTGCCAGGTTGGTTGGCGCGCCGAAGTCCGGGGCATTGAAGCCGCCTCCAAGGTCAGTGATGCCGACCTTGATCAGGCTGATGCCGATCAGTGTGATGACGATGCCGGTCACCAGCGGCGTGATTACCCTTTTGAGCTGACCGATGAAACGGCTCAACACGACCTGCACTGCGGCGCCGAAGAAGCAGATACCGAAAATCATCGCCAGGATGTCTTCCGGGCTGCCGCCGCGTTGCTTGACCAGAAACCCGGCCGACAATACGGCGCCGAGAAACGCGAAGCTGGTGCCCTGCAGGCAGATCATCCCGGCGCCAATGCCAAACGGCCTGCGCGCCTGGATGAAGGTGCCCACACCGGAAACCATCAATGCCATGCTGATCAGGTAGGGCAGGTGGGCGGTCAGGCCCAGGGTAGAGCCGATGATCAGCGGCGGGGTGATGATGCCGACGAAGGCAGCCAACACATGCTGCAACGCGGCAAGCAATGCAGGCAAAGGTTTGGGCCTATCGTTGAGGCCGTAGATCAGGTCGCTGGAGGTGTTGGATTCTGGCGGCATGGCGGGGAACTCATGGCTGACGGTTCGAGATCCCCTTGTCTTGCAAAAAGCTGTCCAGTTGCTCAGGTTTTTCTGTAAGGCCCGTGTTAGCGCGTTGCGGCCAGGCTTTCGAGGAAGCTTTCCAGCACCAAATGAGGGCGACGGCCCTTGCGCGTGACCGAAGCGAGGCTCAAATCGTAAAAACGTGTAGCCGGTTTCAGCGCGCGCAGTCGGCCTTGTTGTACCCACAGGCTGGCGTAGTGGTCGGGCAGGTAGCCGATGTAGCGGCCGGTGAGGATCAGGAAGGCCATGCCTTCGCGGTCCGAGGCGCTGGCGGTGCAATTGAGTGCCTGGTAGTGCGCCTGGATATCCGCGGGCAGGCGGAAGGTTGGGGCGATGGCGTCCTGGCTGTTGACGCGGTCGTCGTCCAGTTGCTTGTCGTCGGCGTAAAACAGCGGGTGGCCCACTGCGCAATAGAGCAGCGAGCGTTCGCTGTACAGCGGCTGGTATTCAAGTCCCGACAAGGCGCTGGCCTGGGGGACTACGCCGACATGCAGGCGGCCGTCGAGCACCCCTTGTTCGACTTCATTGGGGGCGATCATGCGGATCTGGATCTGTACGTCCGGGCCGCGTTCCTTCAACTGTGCCAGGGCGTGGGTGATACGCATGTGGGGCAGGGTGACCAGGTTGTCGGTCAGGCCGATGATCAGTTCGCCGCGCAAGTGTTGGTGCAGGCCGTTGACCTCGGTGCGAAAACTTTCCAGGGCGCTGAGCAGCTGCAACGCCGACTGGTACACCTCGCGTCCCTCCTCGGTCAGGGAAAACCCCGCCCGCCCGCGTTGGCACAGGCGCAGGCCAAGGCGCTGTTCAAGATCACTCATTTGCTGGCTGATGGCCGAGCGGCCAATCCCCAGTACGGTTTCCGCCGCCGAGAAGCCACCGCACTCCACCACGCTGCGAAAGATGCGCAACAGTCGGATATCGAAGTCGCTGACTTGGGCCAGAGGGTCGGGTCGACGGCTGCTCATAGTTTAGTGAAGGCCTGACTGAAGGTTAGAAGAGTTGGATTTCACCGACTTTATCCCCGTGGCAATTTAGCTGCAACAACGCTTTTCAATCCCGACGCTGCCTTTTGCCTTGCGAGGTTTTGCTCATGAACATGCCCGAAAACGCTCCGTCCACCCTGGCCAGCCAACTGAAGCTGGACGCGCACTGGATGCCGTACACCGCCAACCGTAACTTCCATCGTGACCCGCGCCTGATCGTGGCGGCCGAAGGCAGCTGGTTGACCGATGACAAGGGGCGCAAGGTGTATGACTCGCTGTCGGGTCTGTGGACCTGCGGCGCCGGGCACACCCGTAAGGAAATCCAGGAAGCGGTCTCCAAGCAGTTGGGTACGTTGGACTACTCGCCGGGCTTCCAATACGGTCATCCGTTGTCGTTCCAGCTGGCAGAAAAGATTACCGACCTGACCCCGGGTAACCTGAACCATGTGTTCTTCACCGACTCCGGCTCCGAGTGTGCCGATACCGCGGTGAAGATGGTGCGTGCGTACTGGCGCCTGAAAGGCCAGGCGACCAAGACCAAGATGATCGGCCGTGCCCGTGGTTATCACGGCGTGAACATCGCAGGTACCAGCCTGGGCGGCGTGAACGGTAACCGTAAGATTTTTGGTCAGGGGCTGATGGATGTTGACCATCTGCCTCACACCCTGCTGGCGAGCAATGCGTTCTCCCGTGGCATGCCGGAGCTGGGCGGGATTGCCTTGGCGGACGAGCTGCTCAAGCTGATCGAGTTGCACGATGCGTCGAACATCGCTGCGGTGTTTGTTGAACCGATGGCGGGCTCTGCCGGCGTGCTGGTTCCGCCGCAGGGTTACCTGAAGCGTCTGCGTGAGATCTGCGATCAGCACAACATCCTGTTGGTGTTCGATGAAGTGATCACCGGCTTCGGTCGTACCGGTTCGATGTTTGGTGCTGACAGCTTCGGTGTGACCCCGGACCTGATGTGCATTGCCAAGCAAGTCACCAACGGCGCGATCCCGATGGGCGCGGTGATTGCCAGCACCGAGATTTATCAGACGTTCATGAATCAGGCGACGCCTGAGTACGCGGTGGAATTCCCACACGGCTACACCTACTCGGCCCACCCGGTTGCCTGCGCGGCTGGCTTGGCGGCACTCGACCTGCTGCAGGAGGAAAACCTGGTGCAGAGCGTGGCCGAAGTCGCACCGCATTTCGAGAATGCCCTGCACGGCCTGAAGGGCAGCAAGAACGTGATCGACATTCGTAACTATGGCCTGGCCGGTGCGATCCAGATTGCCCCGCGTGATGGTGATGCCATCGTGCGTCCGTTCGAAGCGGGCATGGCCTTGTGGAAAGCCGGCTTCTACGTGCGCTTTGGCGGCGACACCCTGCAGTTCGGCCCAACCTTCAACAGCAAGCCGCAGGACCTGGATCGCTTGTTCGATGCGGTCGGCGAAGTGCTGAACAAGATCGACTGATTCCTCCTTCTATATAGAACAACTTTTCAGGAGCCCTGCATGAGCCTCATCCAGCATTTGATCAACGGCCAATTGGTCACCGAAAACGGTCGCACTGCCGACGTGTACAACCCGTCGACTGGCCAGGTGATTCACCAGGTGCCGTTGGCCAGCCGTGAAACCATTCAAAGCGCCATCGATTCGGCCAAGGCAGCTTTCCCGGCCTGGCGTAACACGCCACCGGCCAAGCGTGCCCAGGTGATGTTTCGTTTCAAGCAATTGCTTGAGCAGAACGAAGCGCGTATCTCCCAGCTGATCAGCGAAGAGCATGGCAAGACCCTGGAAGATGCGGCCGGTGAGCTCAAGCGCGGGATCGAGAACGTGGAGTACGCGTGCTCGGCGCCGGAAATCCTCAAGGGCGAGTACAGCCGTAACGTTGGCCCGAATATCGATGCCTGGTCTGACTTCCAGCCGTTGGGTGTGGTGGCCGGTATTACGCCGTTCAACTTCCCGGCGATGGTGCCGTTGTGGATGTATCCGCTGGCGATCGTCTGCGGTAACTGCTTCATCCTCAAGCCGTCGGAGCGTGATCCAAGCTCGACGCTGCTGATTGCACAACTGTTGCAGGAAGCTGGCTTGCCTAAAGGCGTGCTGAGTGTGGTGCATGGCGATAAAGGCGCGGTGGATGCGTTGATCGAAGCGCCGGAAGTCAAGGCGTTGAGCTTTGTCGGCTCGACGCCGATCGCCGAGTACATCTATTCCGAAGCCACCAAGCGCGGCAAGCGTGTACAGGCGTTGGGCGGGGCGAAGAACCATGCGGTGCTGATGCCGGATGCGGATCTCGATAACGCTGTCAGTGCCTTGATGGGCGCGGCGTATGGTTCGTGCGGTGAGCGTTGCATGGCGATCTCTGTTGCCGTGTGTGTCGGCGACCAGGTGGCTGACGCATTGGTCGCCAAGCTGGTGCCGCAGATCAAGGCGCTGAAGATTGGTGCGGGCACCACGTGTGGATTGGACATGGGGCCGCTGGTCACTGGCCAGGCGCGCGATAAAGTCAGTGGCTATATAGAGGACGGCGTTTCTTCGGGTGCTGAGTTGGTCGTCGATGGTCGTGGCCTGAGTATTGCCGGTAATGAAGATGGCTTCTTCCTGGGGGGCAGTTTGTTCGACCGCGTGACCCCGCAGATGCGCATCTATAAAGAAGAGATCTTCGGGCCGGTGCTGTGTGTGGTTCGGGTGAACAGCCTGGAAGCGGCCATGCAGTTGATCAACGATCACGAGTACGGCAACGGCACCTGTATCTTCACCCGTGACGGTGAGGCGGCGCGGTTGTTCTGTGACGAAATTGAAGTGGGTATGGTTGGCGTCAACGTGCCGTTGCCGGTGCCGGTGGCTTATCACAGCTTTGGTGGCTGGAAGCGCTCGCTGTTTGGCGACTTGCATGCCTATGGGCCGGATGGGGTGCGGTTCTATACGCGTCGCAAGGCGATTACCCAGCGCTGGCCGCAACGGGCCAGTCATGAGGCGTCGCAGTTTGCCTTTCCTAGCTTGTAGGTTCGGTAAGTAGAAGGCCGGCCCCTTGGGGCCGGCCTTTGCTTTTCAGGGCTTTTTTGACCGATATGACAGTATTGTGAAAAAAGGTGTTGACGGCAGATTCTGGAAGTCTATAATTCGCCCCACTTCCGGCGCAGTCGAAACGGAAAACTCCTTGGTAAACAAAGAGTTATGTAGGTTTCGACAGCGAGTAGCTTCAGATCATCGAAGCCC
>NZ_JACARZ010000091.1:0-16495 GCF_013386315.1 Pseudomonas sp. P7779
GCCCCGCCGCATCGCCTTACGCCCCGCCCCGGGCCGCGGTTGGCGAGAACCTGCCGGAGTTTTCCACCCTTAAGGTATTCACCGTCAACGGCCGGATCGGACGCCTGCGCTTCCTGGCGTGGACGCTGGTGCTGAGCGTGGTGATCCTCCTCGTCTCAAGCGTGTTCTTCACCGTCGGACTTGGTATCGCTGCGGTCTCTCCGACGATTGCCATGGTCATTGGCTTCCTGGTGGGGATTGCCATACTCGTGGCCGCTGTGTGGGTCAGCGTACAGATCACCGTGCAGCGCCTGCATGACCTGGGCTGGTCCGGCTGGCTGTGGTTCCTGCACCTGGTGCCCTTCGTTGGCAGCATCTTCCCGATCCTGCTGATGGTCCTCCCCGGTAACACGGGCGCAAACCAGTACGGCGCGCCACCACCGCGTAACTCCACTGCGGTGAAAATCCTCTCCGCATTGTGGCTCGCTTTCATTCCGCTGGTATTTGCCGGCGCGGTGTTGGTTGGCATGAGCGGCTACCTGGATCAACTGGAAAGCGATGTAGGTGGCAGCTACGAAAGCAGCTCCATCAACTCCGATGACGACAGCGACCAGGCCACCACCGTCGATGAAGTCGATGTGCAAAGTGCTGACGACACAGCCGAACCTGTAGACTCTACGCAACAGTGAAAAACGCCCGACGCCTGTGACGCCTCTGTCACAGGCCCGGTAGCGTTGCGATGGAGAAACGCATGACCCGTTACGCTCTGATCACCGGTGCCTCCAGCGGCATCGGCCTGGCCTTGGCCGAAGCACTGGCCCGTCGCGGCCGCAGCTTGATTCTGGTGGCCCGCCAGCGTGATCAGTTGGAAAGCATTGCAATCGAATTGACTCAGCGCTTCGGCGTCGAGGTGCTGTTCCGTGCCTGTGACCTGGGCGAGCCCCTGCGGCTCTCCGGGTTCCTGCTGGAACTGGAAGAAGGCGAGCGGCAGATCGACCTGCTGGTCAACTGCGCCGGCATCGGTACCAGCGGCCCGTTCCTGGCGCAGGACTGGATGACCGAGCAGGACCTGATGGAGGTCAACATCCTCGCCCTGACCCGCATGTGCCACGCACTCGGCAACGCCATGGCCCTGCACGGCGGCGGGCAGATTCTCAACGTCGCGTCGGTTGCCGCGTTCCAACCCGGCCCATGGATGAGCACTTACTACGCCAGCAAGGCCTACGTGCTGCACTTTTCCGAAGGCTTGCGCGAGGAACTGAAGACCTGCGGCATCAAGGTTTCCGTTCTTTGCCCCGGCCCGACCCGCACCGCATTCTTCGGCACCGCCCAAATGGACACCGCCAAGCTGGATCGCAGCCAACAGTTGATGAGCCCGGAAGAAGTCGCGCTCTACACCGTGCGTGCGCTGGCCAAGAACAAAGCCATCATCATTCCCGGCCGGCGTAATCGCTGGCTGGCGTTCAGCCCGCGCCTGAGCCCGCGCTGGCTGACCCGCAAGATCGCCGGCGCGATCAACAAGGCCTATTGCCCGCGCTGATCGCCTGAGTACACTCACCCTGCACTTTCAAAATGGAGAAACAGCTGTGGATACTCTGTTCACCAAGATCATCAACAGAGAAATACCCGCGAAGATCATCTACGAGGATGACCAGGTCCTGGCCTTCCACGACATCGCGCCAATGGCACCCGTGCATTTCCTGGTGATTCCGAAAAAGCCGATCCGCACCCTCAACGACCTCACCGAGGAAGACAAGGCGCTGGCCGGGCATATCCTGTTCACCGCCCAGCGCCTGGCGGTTGAGCAAGGCTGTGAGAAGGGCTTCCGTGTGGTGATGAACTGCAACGAAGATGGCGGACAGACCGTTTATCACATCCACATGCATGTTCTGGGTCAACGCCAGATGAACTGGCCGCCGGGCTGAGCACTACCTGTGGCGAGGGAGCTTGCTCCCGCTGGGCTGCGTAGCAGCCCCAAAAACGAGAGCGCTGCGCACTCCAGCGCGAGCAAGCTCCCTCGCCACACAAGCAATTTGACCCAGCGCAAACGCTTCCCCCTCTCTTGCGGTAAACTGGCCGCCGAGATTCTTCCCGGAGGTCAGCATGACTACCCAACGTCACTACTCGCCGATTGATCGTCTGTTGCTGCAAGCCGATACGGCCATGCGCACGCTGCTGCCATTCAGCGGCCAACCGCACCGCCCGTCGCCCGCCATCGTGCGGCCCGAAGCGCAGATGAGCGAGACCGACACCCGCCACGTCGCCGGCCTGATGCGTATCAACCATACCGGCGAGGTCTGTGCCCAGGCGCTGTACCAGGGCCAGGCCCTGACCGCCAAGCTGCCGCAAGTGCGCGCCGCGATGGAACATGCCGCCGAAGAAGAAATCGATCACCTGGCCTGGTGCGAACAACGCATTCGCCAGTTGAACAGCCATCCGAGCGTGCTGAACCCGCTGTTCTACGGCTTATCGTTTGGCATTGGTGCGGTGGCCGGGCTGATCAGCGACAAAGTCAGCCTGGGTTTTGTGGCCGCCACCGAGCATCAGGTGTGCAAACACCTCAATGAACACCTCGAGCAACTGCCGGCTGAAGACGAAAAGTCCCGGGCGATTCTTGAGCAGATGCGCATTGATGAAGAACATCACGCCGAAAGCGCGCTGGACGCGGGCGGCTTCCGCTTCCCGGCACCGGTGAAATTTGGCATGAGCCTGCTGGCCAAGGTCATGACCAAAAGCACGTACCGCATCTAGTTTCAGCAGAAAACAAAAAAGGGCGCTATCAAGCGCCCTTTCTTTTTGCCTGCCGATTGAAGAATCAGCCCAACTCAATGATCTCGTAATCATGAGTGATGGCAACGCCCGCAGCGCCCAGCATGATCGAGGCCGAGCAGTACTTCTCCGCCGACAACTCGATGGCCCGCTTGACCTGGGCTTCTTTCAACGCCCGGCCCTTGACGACAAAGTGCATGTGGATCCTGGTAAACACCTTCGGGTCTTCGGTGGCACGCTCGGCTTCCAGGAATGCTTCGCAGCTTTCCACCGCCTGGCGGGACTTCTTCAGGATGCTCACCACATCGAAATTGCTGCAACCGCCTACACCGAGCAGGAGCATTTCCATCGGGCGTACGCCCAGGTTGCGGCCACCGGCCTCCGGCGGGCCGTCCATGACCACCACGTGGCCACTGCCCGACTCACCGAGGAACATGGCTTCGCCCGCCCATTGGATGCGTGCCTTCATCGCCCAGACTCCACTGCTAAAAAAGGGTCGCCAGCTTAGCACAGCACTTTGGGCCGGCAGCGTTTCCCATGAAAGCGATCAACAGCAGGGTTTGCTGGGTAAATTCCCTAATGAAGTCAGAATGTGTCTGTTAAGCTGGCGCCAAATCAATGGCGCATTGCCATCCATTGGATGATGTAGCTTAGCCGTTGATCGCGCTGGATAAAAAAAACAAGCTCACCAACACCGTGCAGTCTTTTCGGGATACAACCATGGTTGCTATTACTCCCACACCCAAAATCAAGAACCTCGACAAACTGCTGATGCATTGTCAGCGCCGGCGTCATCCGGCCAAGCACAACATCATCTGCGCGGGCGAGCGCTCGGAATCCCTGTTCTTCATTATCAAAGGCTCGGTCACCATCCTGATCGAGGATGACGATGGTCGCGAAATGATCATCGCCTACCTCAATACCGGTGATTTCTTCGGTGAACTCGGGCTTTTCGAACAAGCCGGCAAGGAACAGCAACGCAGTGCCTGGGTGCGGGCCAAGGTCGAATGCGAAGTCGCCGAGATCAGCTATACGAAATTTCGCGAACTGGCCCAGCAGGATCCCGACATTCTGTACGCCCTGAGCGGCCAGATCGCACAGCGCCTGAGAGACACCACGCGCAAAGTCGGCGACCTGGCGTTCTTCGACGTCACCGGCCGGGTTGCCCGCTGCCTGCTGGAGTTGTGCAAGCAACCGGACGCCATGACCCATCCCGACGGGATGCAGATCAAGATCACCCGCCAGGAAATCGGGCGGATCGTCGGTTGCTCAAGGGAAATGGTTGGCCGTGTGCTCAAGGACCTGGAGGAACGCAACCTGGTGCATGTCAAAGGCAAGACCATGGTGGTCTTCGGTACGCGTTAAACCGGCAGGAAACTCGCAAGCATCTGACGGTACAACGTATCAAGCCGGGCAATCGCATCTGGCGCCGCAAAGGCTTCGTGCAGGGCGATGTGGCTTTCGGCGCGCACCCGTTGTTCCAGGCCGCACGCTTCATTGAAGCGATTGACCGCGGCGATCAATTCGACGCGATCGTCATCCAGCAGCAACGCACCATGCACCAACCCCACCGGGCGCCCGCCACTCTGGCGCCAGCGCTGGGCGGTACCGACCATTTTGCGACCATCAAGGTTGACGTTGTAGCGACCGTCGCAAAACGCACCGTCGATCTCGCCCACCGACGCGTTGCCACCCAACTCGATCAGCAGGTCGCAAATCGGCTGGCACAGACGCTGGTAGCCGGTTTCGATACGGCCCTGGTCACCTTCACTGCGTGGTGGCGCGTAGACCAACGCAATATTGACCGTGGCTGCCGACTGTGGAACCGGCTCACCGCCTGTTTCCCGCAGCAGCACCGGCCAACCGGCGTCTGCCGACACCTGGCTGGCGGTCTCGAATGCCGGAAGGCGGCTCAAACGACGAGGCATCACCAACGCTTGATCGCTGGGCTGCCAGAACAGCAGGCCGAACGGTTGCTCGCCGGCACAGACCGCGGCGAGCAAATCCTGCTCGGCCTTAAGGCCTGCCTCGACCGTCATCGCCACCGGCTGGGTCATCATCAATCCAGGGTCGAGCCACTGACGGCAACGCCACGCTCCGGGAAGAACAGGCGCTGCAATTCAGCCCCCGGGTTCTCGGCACGCATGAAGGTTTCGCCGACGAGGAACGAGTACACGCCGCTGATTTCCATCAGTTCCACATCGGCGCGATTGACGATGCCGCTTTCGGTGATCACCAACCGGTCGCGCGGGATGCGCGGCAACAGGTCGAGGGTGTTTTCCAGGCTGACTTCGAAGGTGTGCAGGTTGCGGTTGTTGACGCCCACCAACGGTGTGTCGAGGGTTTTCAACGCGCGTTCCAGTTCATCACCGTCGTGCACTTCCACCAGCACGTCGAGGCCGACGCTCTTGGCCACGGCCGCCAGTTCAGCCATTTTCACGTCATCCAGTGCGGAGACGATCAACAGCACGCAATCGGCGCCCAAGGCACGGGCTTCGACGATCTGGTAAGGGTCGACCATGAAGTCCTTGCGGATCACCGGCAGCGAACACGCCGCACGTGCTTGCTGCAGGTACAGGTCGGAACCCTGGAAATAGTCGATATCGGTCAACACCGAGAGGCACGTCGCGCCGCCCTTCTCGTAGCTTTTGGCGATGTCTTCAGGGATGAAGATCTCGCGAATCACGCCCTTGCTCGGCGAAGCCTTCTTGATTTCAGCGATAACGGCCGGCTGTTTTTCCTTGGCCTGCTTGATCAGCGCATTGGCGAACCCACGCGGTGCATCAGCGGTTTTCGCCAGGCCTTCCAGCTCAGCCAGGCTGACCCGGGCACGGCGCTCGGCGACTTCTTCTGCCTTGCGGGCCAGGATTTTTTCCAGAACGGTCGGAACACTCATCCTTCATTCTCCACTTTGAACACCGCAGTAAACGCACCCAGTTCTTCGAGCTTTTCGCGCGCCAGCCCGGTATGCAATGCATCATGAGCGAGGGCAACACCCTCTTTAAGACTGTAGGCGTGATCCGCGGCGTACAGCGCCGCACCGGCGTTGAGCACAATCATTTCTGCGGCTTTCTGGCCGTTTTCGGTCTTGCGGCGTCCCAGGGCATCGCGAATCAGTTCAAGGGAGGCGGCCGGGCTTTCTACCGCCAGGCCGTGCAGGCTCTGGCTTTTCATGCCGAGGTCTTCTGGCTCGACCCAATACTCGGTGACCTGGTCGTTCTTCAGCTCCGCCACGAAGGTCGGTGCTGCCAGGCTGAACTCGTCGAGGCCATCCTTGGAATGCACCACCAGCACGTGCTTGCTGCCCAGGCGCTGCAGGACTTCAGCCAATGGCCGGCACAGCGCCTGGCTGAACACGCCCACTACCTGATGCTTCACACCGGCCGGATTCGTAAGCGGGCCGAGCATGTTGAACAGGGTACGCAAGCCCAAGTCCTTGCGCGGGCCGGCGGCGTGTTTCATCGCGCCGTGATGGGACTGGGCAAACATGAAGCCGATGCCGACATGATCGATGCAGCGCGCCACTTGTACCGGGGTCAGGTTCAGGTAGATACCTGCTGCTTCCAGCAAATCGGCGCTGCCGCTTTTACCCGACACCGCGCGGTTACCATGCTTGGCCACGGTGCAGCCGGCAGCGGCCACCACAAAGGAAGAAGCCGTCGACACGTTGAAAATGTTCGCACCGTCGCCGCCGGTGCCGACCACGTCGACCACGCCGTCGAGGGTCTTGAGTTCAACCTTGTCGGCCAGCTCACGCATGACCGACACAGCGCCGACGATTTCGTCGATGCTCTCGCTCTTCATGCGCATGGCCATCATGAACGCGCCGATCTGCGCGTCGGTGCATTGACCGGTCATGATCTCGCGCATCACATCGCTCATTTCAGCGGTGCTCAGGTCCAGATGGCCGACGATACGGCTCAGGGCAGTCTTGATATCCATGAAAAGTCCTTAGCGCGTGCCGCCGCTCTGCTTGAGAAAGTTAGCGAACAGCTCGAAGCCCTGCTCGGTCAAAATCGATTCCGGGTGAAATTGCACCCCTTCGACGTTCAGTGTCTTGTGACGCAGGCCCATGATCTCGTCGACCGAGCCGTCTTCCAGCTGGGTCCAGGCCGTCAGCTCAAGGCACTCGGGCAGGGTTTCACGCTTGACCACCAGCGAGTGGTAGCGGGTTACCGTTACCGGCAGGTTCAAACCCTGGAATACGCCCTGGTCCTTGTGAAATACCGGGCTGGTCTTGCCGTGCATTACCTGGCGAGCGCGGACGACGTCGCCACCGAAGGCCTGGCCGATGGACTGATGGCCCAGGCACACGCCCAGGATCGGCAGCTTGCCGGCAAAGTATTGGATGGCTTCGAGGGAGATGCCCGCTTCGGTCGGCGTGCACGGGCCTGGGGAGACGACGATGCGTTCAGGGTTCAACGCGGCGATCTGGGCCACGGTCAATTCGTCGTTGCGCACCACCTTGACCTCGGCGCCGAGCTCGCCCAGGTACTGCACAACGTTGTAGGTAAAGGAGTCGTAGTTATCAATCATCAGCAACATGTGGGTTAAAACCTCTTGAATTCACTGACTTCTAATGACGGCCTTCCAAGGGAGTGACCCGCTGCCAGACGCACTTTCCGGTTGCCGGGGTTGGCCGGCAAGGGGCGTTTAACAGAGGGTGAAGAAGGCAAATCGGTACAGGTCCGGCGGGGCCGGTAGAGAAAAGTTAGGCGCGCCAACGCCAACGGGCGTGTGCCTTGACTACTCGCATCAAGAGTTTGCTGATGATCAACACGGGGAGGGTCTCATTCATACGTTCAGGCACAGTAACGTAGCCTCGCCAACGGTGCAATATCGAGCCGCAAATACGGGGGAAACTGCCCGACTGATAATTGGCGTCAAACTTTTCAGAACCCTTCCAAGGGCGCTACAGTCACAGTGCTGACAAAAAAACAAAATCATGGACGGACTCATGACCAAGATGCCCTATTTCACCCCCATCGTCGGCTGCCTCTTGGCGCTGGCATGCTCGCAAGCCTTCGCCGCGCCCTCGCCTTATTCGACGATGGTCGTTTTCGGTGACAGCCTGGCCGACGCCGGTACATTTGCCGACCCTGGCGCACCGGGCTCAACCTATCGCTTCACCAACCGCACCGGCCCGCAATACTTCGACGGCAGCGGCGAAAGCACATCGCTGATCTCCTCGACGTTATTGGGCGGCAAGCTGGGGGTTGCCCCGGGCGACCTGAATGCCTCGACCTCGCCGGAGCGCGCCGCGCTGGGCCAGCCAGACGGCAATAACTGGGCCGTCGGCGGCTACACCACCCAACAGATCTACGATGCCATCACCGGTAACTCCACCGTCACCGACAGCGACACCGGGCAGGTATTGCGTACACGTCCCGGATACCTGGCATCAACGGGGGGCCGAGCCGACCCCAACGCGTTGTACTTTCTCTCCGGCGGCGGCAATGACTTCCTCGACGGCCTGGTCCTCAGCCCCGACCAGGCCTCGGCCGCAGCCGGGCGCCTGGCCGACAGCGCCCAGGCGCTGCAACAGGCTGGCGCCCGTTATGTAATGGTATGGATGCTGCCGGACCTGGGCCTGACACCTGCCGTCAATGGCACCCCTCTCCAAGGGGCCGTCAGCACCCTGGCCGGCGCGTTCAACCAGACCCTGGTACAGCGCCTGTCGCAAATCGATGCGCAGATCATCCCGCTGAACATTCCGTTGCTGCTCAAGGAAACCTTTGCCGATCCCGGGCGTTTTGGTTTTGCCACCGACCAGAACCTCAACCAGACGTGCTTCAGTGGCACCACCTGCAGGAATCCGGTGTATGGCGTCGGCGGCACCAATCCGGACCCGACCAAGCTGATTTACAACGACACCGTGCACCCGACCGAGGCCGGCCAGGTACTGATCGCCGACTACGCGTATTCGCTGCTGGCAGCCCCCTGGGAAATCACCCTGCTTCCGGAAATGGCCCAAGGCACCTTGCGCGCCCATCAGGATTCATTGCGCAACCAATGGCAAGCCGACTCCCGTAGCTGGCAGGCCGTGGGCCAATGGCGGGCGATCGTCGACGCTGGCGGCCAGCACCTGGACTTCGATGATCAGAACAGCTCGGCCAGCGGTGACGGCAGCGGCTATAACCTGAACATCGGTGGCAGCTACAGGGTCAATGACGAGTGGCGCGTGGGTGTGGCAGCAGGCTTCTATCGCCAGAGTCTTGAGGCCGGCGCCAGCGATTCGGACTACAAGCTCAACAGCTACCTGGGCACCGCGTTCGCCCAGTATCAGGAAGATCACTGGTGGGCCGACGCCGCATTGACCGGCGGCAAACTGGACTTCGATAACCTCAAGCGCAAGTTCGCCCTGGGCATCAGCGAAGGCACCGAGAAAGGCGACACCGACGGCTGGCTATGGGCATTCAGCGCACGGGTTGGGTATGACATCGCCGAGCCGAACAGCGAATGGCACTTCTCACCCTTTATCAGCGCTGACTATTCGCGGGTCGAGGTGAATGGTTATTCGGAGAAAGATGCCCGTTCCACCGCACTGACCTTTGATGACCAACAGCGCGACTCCAAGCGTTTGGGAATCGGATTACAAGCCAACTACCGCTTCACCCCGCAAACCCTGGTGTTTGGCGAAGTGGCCCACGAGCACGAGTTTGAAAACGATACGCAGCGAGTGGGCATGTCCCTCAACAGCGTGCCGGGGATTGATTTCAAACTGGACGGCTACACGCCACGCAGCAATTCGGATCGCTTGAACCTGGGGATTACCCACAAGGTGACCAAGGACCTGGCGTTGAACGCGGCCTATAACGTGAGAAAGGATGACAACTTTACCCAGCAAGGGCTGAGTGTCGGGGTGAGTCTGGATTTCTGACTCGGACTTGAAACTGACAAATACCAAATGTGGGAGCGGGCTTGCTCGCGAAAGCGGTGCGACAGTCACCTTATATATCGACTGATACACCGCCTTCGCGAGCAAGCCCGCTCCCACATTTTTGATCTACGTCTGACTTCAGCCCTGCGGGGTCTGCTCAGCCAACGCCACCGCGCGGAACATCGCCCGGCGCTTGTTCAGCGTCTCTTCCCATTCCAGGGCCGGTACCGAGTCGGCCACGATCCCGCCGCCCGCCTGCACGTGCAGTTCGCCGTCCTTGATCACCGCCGTACGGATCGCGATCGCAGTGTCCATATTCCCGTTCCAGGCGAAATACCCCACCGCGCCGCCATACACACCACGCTTCACCGGCTCCAGTTCGTCGATGATTTCCATCGCGCGAATCTTCGGCGCGCCCGACAAGGTGCCCGCCGGCAGGATCGCCCGCAGTGCATCCATCGCCGTCAACCCGGCCTTCAGCTCGCCGGTGACGTTGGACACGATGTGCATCACGTTGGAGTAACGCTCGATCACCATCTTCTCGGTGAGTTTCACCGAACCGATTTCCGAGACACGCCCGGTGTCGTTGCGGCCCAGGTCGATCAGCATCAAGTGCTCGGCGATTTCCTTGTCGTCGCTCAACAGGTCCTGTTCCAGCGCCAGGTCCGCCTCTTCGGTCGCACCGCGAGGGCGCGTGCCGGCAATCGGGCGCACGGTGATCAGGTTGTCTTCGACCCGCACCAGCACTTCCGGCGAACTGCCCACGACGTGGAAGTCGCCAAAGTTGAAGAAGTACATGTACGGCGTCGGGTTGAAACAGCGCAGCGCCCGGTACAAATCAATCGGCGCGGCCTTGAAGTCGATGGACATGCGTTGCGACGGCACCACCTGCATGCAGTCACCGGCAAGGATATATTCCTTGATGGTATCGACCGCACGCTCGTAGTCATCCTGGGTAAAGCTGGAGCGGAACACCGGGTCAGCCGCCGGTGGACGGCTGAGGTCCAGGCCGCGACGCGGGGTGATCGGCTGGCGCAGTTTTTCCAGCAGCGCTTCCAGGCTCGCCTGGCCTTGCTCGAACGCATCGGCCTGGGAAGGATCCGCCAACACGATCGCGTGCATCTTGCCCGCGAGGTTGTCGAACACCACCACCGCGTCGGAAACCATCAGCAGAATGTCCGGCACACCCAACGGATCGGGGTTCGGGGATTTGCCCAGGCGTTTTTCCACGTAGCGCACGCAGTCGTAGCCGAAGTAACCCACCAGGCCGCCGTTGAAGCGCGGCAGGCCGGCGATGGTCGGCACGTTGTAGCGCGCCTTGAATTCCTCGACGAAGGCCAGCGGGTCTTCCACGTCATGGCTTTCGATCTCGACGCCGTCCAGGGTGATGCTCACATGGTGATCATGTACCCGCAGCACCGTGCGGCACGGCAGGCCGATGATCGAATAACGGCCCCACTTCTCGCCGCCCTGCACCGACTCCAGCAGATAGGAGTTGGGCTCGTCGGCCAGTTTCAGGTAGATCGACAGCGGGGTGTCGAAGTCGGCCAGGGTTTCGCAGGCCATGGGGATACGGTTGTAGCCGGCAGCGGCCAAACGCAGGAATTCTTCGCGGATCATGAGGTGCCTCGTGGCTTGAGGGTCTAACGGTCAGGTGTGCAAACGTGCCGCAGCGCGGCGAGGATCAGTCAGGCGCGCCAACGCCAGCGGGCCAGGGCCTTGATGACTTTCATCCAGAGTTTGCGAGTGACCACCACGATGGGATTTCCAGAAGGGGATGGAACAGCGTCGGGCAACGTTATCTCAGCGCCCGTTCCCAAGCAACCGGGGATTAACAGGCGCAGGTCATCAATCACCAGCGCCGGGGATTCTTCGGCAATCGGCCGGCCATGGTTGTAGCCGTAACTCAAGGCCACACACTTGACCCCCGCCGCTTTCGCCGCCAGCACATCACTGCGCGAATCGCCGACAAACAGCGATTGGGACGCCGGGATATTGGCCATTTTCATCACGAAGAACAGCGCGGCCGGGTCGGGCTTCTTCTGCGGCAAGGTATCGCCGCCGATGATCCAGCGGAAATACCGGCCGATCTTCATCTGGTCCAACAGCGGTGCGACGAAACGCTCCGGCTTGTTGGTGATCAGGGCCATTTCCACGCCCTGCTTGTGCAGCCATTTCAGGGTGTCGCGCACGCCGGGATAAACCACGGTCAGTTCGTGGCCGTTTTCGTAGGCCACGTTGAACAGCCCAAGCGCATGCTCGGCTTCCACATCATCGACACCCTCGGCCTCGATGTTGTTGGCCAAGGCCCGACGCACCAGCATCTGCGCGCCATTGCCGACCCACTCGCGCACCGACTCGATACCCGCCGGCTTGCGCCCCAGCTTGAGCAGCATCTGGTCCACCGCCGCGGCCAGGTCCGGCACTGAATCGATCAACGTACCGTCCAGATCGAACATCACCAGCCGTGGCAGTTTGCCGGGGAACAGTTGCTCAAAGCCACTCATGGACGCGCCAGCGCCAGTTCTGCACGCATCTTGGCGATCACTTCCTGATAGTCCGGGGCATTGAAGATTGCCGAACCGGCCACAAAGGTGTCGGCACCGGCCGCGGCGATTTCGCGGATGTTGTTGACGTTGACGCCACCGTCGATCTCCAGGCGGATATCACGGCCCGACGCATCGATCAGCGCCCGCGCTTCACGCAGTTTGTTGAGGGTGCCGGGGATGAACTTCTGCCCGCCGAAGCCCGGGTTGACGCTCATCAGCAACACCATGTCGACTTTGTCCATCACGTACTCAAGCACGCTCAGCGGAGTGGCCGGGTTGAACACCAGGCCCGCCTTGCAACCGCCCTCGCGGATCAGTTGCAGGGTGCGGTCCACGTGCAACGTGGCTTCCGGGTGGAAGGTGATGTAGGTCGCACCGGCTTCGATGAAGTCACCGACGATGCGGTCCACCGGGCTGACCATCAAGTGCGCATCGATAGGCGCGGTCACGCCGTATTTACGCAGGGCGGCGCAGACCATCGGACCAATGGTCAGGTTCGGCACATAGTGGTTGTCCATGACATCGAAGTGAACGAAGTCGGCACCGGCGGCCAACACCTTGTCCACTTCCTCGCCCAGGCGGGCGAAGTCGGCGGAGAGAATCGATGGAGCAATGACGAAGGGCTGCATGACGCACCTTTTTGAGCTAAATCACGATGGCGCGCATTGTATACCTCATGCTTTGCCGCGCGCACCGTGACCTCGCTCAATGGTTAATAAGCTGCCCGGTAGATTTTCTCGATATCAGCGGCGCTGAGCTTGCGCGGATTGTTGCGCATCAGCCGCTCGATCCCCGCCGCTTCTACCGCCATGGCCGGGATCGCATCTTCAGGCACACCGAAGCTGCGCAGGCCGGACGGAATCTCGACTGCGGCACACAGTCGCGTCATCGCATCGACGGCCTGGTCGGCGGCATCCACCGCACTCAAACCCGTGATATTCACGCCCATGGCCTCGGCAATCTCCTGCATGCGCTCCACACACGCCAGCTTGTTCCAGTGCATCACGTAGGGCAGCAGCAAGGCATTGCTTACGCCGTGGGCGATATTGAAACGCCCGCCCAACGGGTAGGCCAACGCATGCACCGCGCCCACGCCGGCATTCCCGAACGCCATCCCGGCCATCAGGCTGGCGGTGGCCATGTCGTCCCGGGCCTCAAGGTTGGCGGGGTTGGCGTAGGCCTTGGGCAACGCCTTGGCAATCAGTTTGATCGCCCCGATGGCCAGTGCATCGGTGATCGGCGATGCATTCAGCGACAGGTAGGATTCGATGGCGTGCACCAATGCGTCCACCCCACTGGCGGCGGTGACGCTGCGCGGGCAAGTCAGGGTCATCTGCGGGCTGATCAGGGCCACGTCCGGCAGCAGGTAATCGCTGACGATGCCTTTTTTCAGTTGCGCGACCTTGTCCGACAGAATCGCCACGTTGGTCACCTCCGAACCGGTGCCGGCCGTGGTGGGAATCGCGATCAGCGGCGGGCCTTTGCGCGGCACCTGGTCCACGCCGAACAGGTCGGCCAGGGCGCCATGGTAACCGGCGTAGGCCGCCACGCTCTTGGCGATGTCGATGGCACTGCCGCCGCCGACGCCGATCAGGCCGTCATGCCCGCCTTCGCGGTAGACGCGCATGCAGTCCTCGACGATGGCGATTTCCGGGTCGGGCAGCACGCGGTCGAAAATCTCGTAGGTCCGTTCGCCCAGGTGTTCCAGCGCCAGCGCCACGGTGCCGGACTTGACCAGTGCCGCATCGGTGACAATCAGCGGGTTGTCGACATCCAGCCGCGTCAGCTCGGCGGCCAGTTGCTCGATGGCGCCTGGGCCGGTGAGCAGTTTGTGGGCGATCTTGAATGAGGAAGTACTCATGTGCGCGGCCTCTTATCAGTTATGGGCTGGCACAAGATTAGCTGACTTGGGCTGGTTGTCTTGCATTCAGCTACTGAATAGACACAAACCCAATGTGGGAGCGGGCTTGCTCGCGAAGGCGGTAGGCCAGTCGATATCTCTGTTGACTGACACACCGCCTTCGCGAGCAAGCCCGCTCCCACATTTTGATCTCTGTTTGGCTTTAGACCTGGGCCGTACGCAGTTTCTCGCTGCGCCCGCGCAGCCATTCCAGGGTCAGCAACAGCACCACCGAGAAGGCGATCAGCAAGGTCGCCGCCGCCGCAATCGTCGGGCTGAGGTTTTCACGGATGCCGCTGAACATCTGCCGTGGCAAGGTTGCCTGCTCGGGCCCGGCGAGGAACAGCGTCACTACCACTTCATCGAACGAGGTGGCAAAGGCGAACAGCGCCCCGGAGATCACCCCCGGGGCAATCAATGGCAAGGTCACCCGACGAAACGCCGTCAGCGGTGACGCGCCCAGGCTGGCCGCCGCCCGCACCAGGTTATGGTTGAACCCCTGCAAGGTCGCCGACACGGTGATGATCACAAACGGCACGCCCAGCACCGCGTGCACCACGATCAGCGAGAAGAAGCTGTTGCCCAGGCCCAGCGGCGCGAAGAACAGGTAACTGGCCACACCGATAATCACCACGGGCACTACCATCGGCGAAATCACCAGGGCCATCACCAGCGCCTTGCCGGGAAAGTGCCCCCGGGTCAGGCCAATCGCCGCCAGCGTGCCGAACACCATCGCCAGCACTGTAGCCGCCGGAGCCACGATGATGCTGTTCTTCAGGGCGCGCATCCATTCCGCCGAACCGAAGAAATCCTGGTACCAGTGCAGCGAGAAACCTTGCAGCGGGTAGACCAGGAAACTTCCACTGTTGAACGACAGCGGGATGATCACCAGCACCGGCAAGATCAGGAACAACAGGATCAGGCCGCAGAGGATCCGCAAGCTGTAGAACCAGACCCGTTCCACGGGCGACATATAAGGGCTCAGCATCGCAACGGTCTCCTTAGCTCAGGCGCAGGCGGCTGGCGCCCACCAGCCAGTTGTAGATCAGGTACAGCACCACGGTGGCCAGCAGCAACAAGCCGCCCAAGGCCGTGGCCATGCCCCAGTTGATGCTGGTGTTGGTGTAGAAGGCCACGAAGTAGCTGACCATCTGGTCGTTCGGGCTGCCCAGCAAGGCCGGGGTGATGTAGTAGCCAATCGCCAAAATAAACACCAACAAGCAGCCGGCACCAACGCCTGCGTAGGTCTGCGGGAAGTACACGCGCCAGAAGCTGGCGAATGGGTGGCAGCCCAGGGAGATTGCCGCCCGCATGTAGGTGGGCGAGATGCCTTTCATCACGCTGTAGATCGGCAAGATCATGAAGGGCAGCAGGATGTGCACCATGGAGATGTAGACCCCCAGCCGGTTGAACACCAACTCGACGGGTTTATCGATCAGCCCCATGCCCATCAGCGCGCTGTTGATCAAGCCGCCGGACTGCAGCAACACGATCCAGGCCGCCACGCGCACCAGCACCGAGGTCCAGAACGGCAGCAGCACCAGGATCATCAGCAGGTTGCTTTGCCGCGCCGGCAAGTTGGCCAGCAGGTAAGCCAACGGATAGGCCAGCAGCAGGCAGCACACGGTGATGACCAGGCCCATCCAGAACGTACGGGCGAAGATATCGAGGTAGATCGCCTGGTCCGGGGTGGCCGGGGCGATTTCGCCGAGGTCGTCGATGCGGTGATCGACGGCGGCCAGCAAGTAGTATGGCGTGAGGCTGCTGGTGTTGCGCCGGATCGCCTGCCAGTACGCCGGGTCGCCCCAGCGTTCGTCGAGGTTTTCCAGCGCTTCTTTATAGGAGGCAGGCGCTTCGGTGAACGGCAGCGCCCGCGCGGTTTTTGTCAGCAGGCTGCGATAGCCCGCCAGCTCCATGTTCAAGCGTTTGGAGAGGTCGCCCAGGGTCGAGTTTTTCCGGGCTTCGCCCAGGTCCTCGCTGATGGCTTGATACACCGGCTCGCCCGGCAAGCCACGACCGTCCCAGGCCGTCACCGCCACCACCGTGCGCGACAGGCCGCCCACCACTTCCGGGTTGCCGACGCTTTTGTAGAGCAGCGCCACAATCGGTACCAGGAACACCAGCAGCAAAAACAACACCAATGGCGCGATCAGGGCCTGGGCCTTCCAGCGGTTGAGCCGCTCGGCACGCGCCAGGCGCTGTTTCAGGGTGGGGCTGGGAGTGGCGAGGGCCATGGCGAACTCCGGATCGTAAAAAAGAATGCAGACCTGTGAAGGCCCACACCTGTGGCGAGGGGGCTTGTCCCCCGTTGGGCTGCGCAGCAGCCCCAGTAAAGCCACTGTGGTTTATTAGACTGACCGCGGTGGCTGGTTTTGGGGCCGCTTCGCAGCCCAACGGGTGACAAGCCCACTCGCTACA
>NZ_JACARZ010000092.1:0-38147 GCF_013386315.1 Pseudomonas sp. P7779
CCGCAGCAACGGATATGTACCCAAAACCAACATTAAGGATTCCGAACACTCAAAAGACTCATCAACCCCGCCAACGGAAAATCCCCCTCCAACTCCGCCAAACTCGCCGTACTCATAGCCTGCGGCTGCCGAAAATGCCCATGCTGCAAATAACTGATCAGCCCCCCCACAAACGGCTGATGACTAACCAGCAACACATCATCGTCATTGTCGAGATGCTTGAGCACCTCCAACGGATTACTCTCCGGCGTCAACCAAGGCACAGTGCGGACATCCGGCTCAAACCCCAACGCCTCCCGCACCAACTGCGCCGTCTGCTGCGCCCGCACATACGGACTGGCAATGATCGCCCGAATCGGCTGCCCGATCAGATGCGCCGCACTGCGCAACACCTCATCGCACCCATGGGCCGTCAAATTACGCTCGGCATCCGTACGCGCATGCCCCTCGGCCTCACCGTGACGCAACACCCACACCTTCATAGCTTGGGTTCCTCATCACGCGCCGGATGCGGTGCAGGCGGCACACTGTGGGCAGCCTCACCTTCCGGTGCACGGGGCGTCGGCCAATCGGCAAACGGCCAAGGCTTCTGATCACTGTGAAAACTGCCAAACCGCCCAATCTGCGCCAAGAACTGACTCAGGCTGTCACCAAAATTCATCAGCCCCAGGTTCGGCGCCCCATACACCAGGCGATAAACCAGTTGCACCACCACCAGCGCGCCCAGCAGAAACTGCGCCACTTGCCACACCAGGGCAAACACCAGCATCCACAGCACACGCAGGCCAATGGATTCGTACTTGGGAGCTGCTTTCGGATCGTTCATGACGCGTTCCTCAGTTGAAACCACTGGTGGAAATAAAGTCGACATCGGTCTTCGGCTCGGCGCGCATCAGCAACTCGATGACCTGGTTCAAGGTGCGCCCTTCAAACAGGATCGCGTGCAACCCGGCAACCAGCGGCATATACACCCCGACCTCCTGAGACTTGGCCTTCAGCACCTTCAGGGTGTTGACGCCTTCCGCCACTTCGCCCAAACGCGTCACGGCGTCTTCCAGGCTCAAGCCCTGGCCAAGGGCAAAACCGACCTGATAGTTGCGGCTTTTCGGTGACGAGCAGGTGACGATCAGGTCGCCCACACCCGCCAGGCCAAGGAAGGTCATCGGGTTGGCGCCCTGATTGACCGCAAACCGGGTCATCTCGGCCAGGGCGCGAGTGATCAGCATGCTCTTGGTGTTTTCACCCATGCCCAGCGCAACCGCCATGCCGGCGATGATCGCGTAGACGTTCTTCAACGCCCCGCCCAGCTCGACGCCGAAACGGTCGGCACTGGCGTACACGCGGAAGGTGCGACCGTGCAGCACCTCCTGCACCCGCTCGCAGAGTTCTTCGTCTTCACTGGCGATCACCGTGGCGGTCAGCGCGTGCTCAGCCACTTCCCGCGCCAGGTTCGGCCCGGACAACACGCCAATCCGCGCTTCGGGGGCGATTTCTTCAAGGATCTCGCTCATCAACTTGAAGGTGTGCGCCTCAATGCCCTTGGTCAGGCTCACCAGCAGCTTGCCCGCCAGCCGCTCGGCATGGGGTGCAAGCACCGAACGCAGGGCGCTGGAGGGCAGCGCGACGAAGCACAGGTCGCACTCGTCCAGCGTCGCCTGTAAATCAGTCACCGGCTCCACGGCCGGCAGAATCTTGATGCCTTTAAGGTAACGGGGGTTTTCCCGGTTGACCCGAATGGCTTCGGCTTGCTCGGGGTCACGCATCCATTGACGCACCCGGTGACCATTTTCAGCCAGCAGATTAGCCACGGCGGTACCAAAACTTCCGCCTCCCAGGACCGCAATAGGGCGCTGTTCAGTCATATGCAATCCGTTAATCCATAGCAGTGGCGATGGCCGCATTATACGGAGCGACCCGCCTGCGGCCAGCCCCCGCGTCAATTCAAACGCTTGTCGGAAAATGCGACATTTGTGCGAAGTAATTACAGGGCCGACGACTGGCAAAAGGCCCCACCTCAGTTAACATGGGCGGCTATCCGTAATTATCAAGGCCGTGCCGTGTATTTGGGCCCTCCTCCTCGCTCATCCCTTCTGCTGACGTTGTTGTGCATGCCGTGGTGCAGTGTGCCGGTGCTGGCTGACGACCTGTTCCTCGACAGCCAGCCGCTGCCGCAGGTGCTGACCGCCACCCGGCTCAAGCAATCGGCCGCCGCCGTGCCCGGCAGCATGACGGTGATCGACGCCGAGTTGATCAAGGCCAGCGGTGCGCGGGATATCCCCGAGCTGCTGCGGCTGGTGCCCGGGATGATGGTCGGCTACACCACCGGCAACCAGGCCGCCGTGAATTACCACGGCACCCAGGCGGGCGATGCGCGGCGCATGCAGGTGTTGATCGATGGGCGCTCGGTGTACCGCGCGGGCCTGGCCACGGTGGACTGGAGCGATATTCCGGTAGCCCTGGAAGACATCGACCGCATCGAGGTCTTCCGCGGCCCCAATACCGTCAGCTACGGCGCCAACGCGCTGATGGCCGTCGTCAACATCCTCACCCGCTCGCCGGCCAACAGCCATGGCACGCGGATGAAACTCACCCAGGGCGGCCGAGGGATCAACGACTGGTACGCCAGCCAGGGCATGGGCTGGGACACCGGCGATTTGCGCCTGTCACTCTCCGGTCAACAGGACGATGGCTTTGACAGCGACCGCGTGGGCGCTGACCGCCGCGACGGGCGCCGCCTGAACCGCTTCAGCCTGGCCGTGAGCCAGACCCTGAATGCGCAACAAAGCATCGACTGGCAACTGGACGCCAAGGAAGGCACCAACCAGCGCCCTTACACCTACCAACCGGTGTTCGACGGGATTACCGAAGGCGGTAACAATTCCGACGTCAGCGCCAAGGACTATGCCGGTTCCCTGCGCTGGAACTTCGACTTCAACCCCGATCACAGCCTGTATATCCAGGGTTCGGCCCAGCAATGGGATCGCCGGCAGATCTGGCGCGCGTGCGATGCCAAGGTCTCGTTCAGCCCGGAACTGACGCAGCTGTGGCAGCTCAACCCCAACTATGCCGAGCGACTGGCCCGGCACATGAACAACTTCAACCCAGGCAACCTTCCACCCGGCAGCGCCGCCGAGCAGGCACTGGCCCGCCAGGTGCTCCAGCAATGGGGGGACGGCGGCAAGGATCCGGTCTGCGGCAACATCGACCAAAGCACCAAGGAAAGCCGCTACGACCTGGAGCTGCAAGACACCCTCAGCCTGTCCGACAGCCTGCGCCTGGTCAGCGGCATGAACTACCGCTACGACCGCGCCGACTCCGACACCTACTTCAACGGCACCCTGGACGACACCACCTGGCGCCTGTTCGGCCACCTGGAATGGCGGGCCAGCGAACACTGGCTGCTGCAGGGCGGCGCGATGTACGAAGACACTCACCTGAGCGGCAACTCGCTGACGCCACGGGTGGCCGTCAACTACCTGATCAACCCGCGCCACGGCCTGCGCGCGGTGTACTCCGAAGCCATTCGCTCCCCGGACATGTTCGAGAACAACGTCAACTGGAGCTACCGCGTCACCAACCTCAGCTCGCCGGCCTACGGCCAGAACTCCGGCCAATACTTCGTGGTGACCCGCGGCCCGGGCAACCTCGACAAAGAGCTGATGCGCTCCCGGGAGCTGGGCTACAACGGCTTTTTTGCCGACATCGGGCTGAACGTCGACGTGAAGCTGTTCTACGACGAAATCAGCGAAATGGTCAGCGAGCCGCTGCGCAACAACCAGTACATCGCCAGCAACTCGAACAGCTCGCGCTTTACCGGCACCGAAACCCAGCTCGACTGGCACATGAGCACTGCCGACCGGCTGCGCGTCACCTATGCTTACGTGGATGCCAGCGCCACCAACCCTCTGGACAGGCAGCAGACCGCGCGCAACAGCGGCTCGGCCGGCTGGATGCGGGAATGGGGCCATGGCTGGTCCAGCGCGGTGTTCTACTATGGCGACGATGCGCTCAACCAGTATCGCTTCGAACGGGTCGACCTGCGGGTGGCCAAGCGCATTGCCTTGGGCAAAGCCAACGTGGAGCTGGCCGGCATGTTGCAACAACGCCTCGACAATCAGCCCACCACCTGGCCCGACAACAACTATGACCAACGCCACGTGCTCTACTTCAGTGCGGAGTTAGAGTTCTAGTGGACAGCGACTCGTCACGGATGACCCTGCCCTTTACCGCCCGGCTCTGGCGGTGCTGTGTGTTGCTTGGGGTTTTACTGTTCGGCGCACCGACATGGGCAGCGGATATCATGCTGACCGCCGACGAAGACGGCCCGGGCGTACAAACATTCGTCCAGGCCCTGGCCCTGCAGCGTCCCGAAGACAGCGTGAAGTTCACCCCGCTCAAGGACCTGCCCGCCCCTGCAAACTTGCCGACCAGCACCCGCCTGATCCTGCTGGACTTGCCCAGCCTTGATTGGCGCCTGCAAGACGCCCAGGGCCCACCGACCCTGGTGCTGCGCATCAGCCGCCTGCAAGCGCGCCAGCGCCTGGGTGCCACGTTGCCTGCGAAGATCAGCCTGCTGTGGAGCGACCCACCGCTGGACCGACAACTGCGCCTGATCACCGGCATCCTGCCTCAGGCCCGGCGCATCGGCGTGCTCTATGGCATCGACAGCGAGTTCCTGCTGCGCGAGCTGCGCCAGTACGCCGCGCCCATGGGCCTGGAGATCGTGCCCCAGCTTTGGGAAAACATTAATGACAGTCGCCCGCTGCAAAGCCTGTTCAAGAACAGCGACGTCTTGCTGGGGCTGGATGATCCCCAGCTGTACAACCCGAAAACCGCGAAAAACCTGCTGCTCAGCAGCTACGCCAGGCAATTGCCACTGGTCGGGCCCAACGCCGGGTTCGTCAAGGCCGGCAGCCTGGCCAGCACCTACAGCGATCAGACCGACTGGCTGGATGTGCTCGACCGCCTGCTGGATCATGCGCCGGCCAGTTGGCCGCGCTCGCTGTACCCGGAACGTTTCAAAGTCGTAGGCAACCCGCAGGTTGCGCGCTCACTGGGGATCGAACAGGTGGACGAAACCAACGTCGCCGCCCGCCTGGCCGAAGGAGAAAAACGCCCATGACATTTCGTCGCCGTTGGGACATCAACACCCGGACCCAGCTCATTACCCTGGGCCCGGCACTCCTGCTGACGCTGCTGTTGATCAGCTTCTTCACCTTCGTGCGGATCCAGGACCTGCGCCAGGAACTGGACCACACCGGCCAGTTGATCGCCAACCAACTGGCGCCGGCCACCGAATACGGGGTGATTTCCGGCAACAACGACGTGCTTGAAAGCCTGTTGCGGGCCACCCTCGCCACGCCGCACGTGCGCTTCCTGGAGATTCAGGACAGCGCAGAAAATATCCTGGTGTATGTCGAGCAACCGTCGGAGAAGCACGATCGCTCGCTGTCGGTGAAAGTCTTCCAGGCGCCGATTCGCCTGCAACATATCCAGCTGGGCAATGACTTCTTCCAGGACAGTACTGCCGAGCCCAAGGCCCCGCGCGCGGACTACCTGGGGCGAGTGATTGTCGGCATGTCCAACGATGCGTTCAGCCAGCGCCAGCAGGAAATCCTGTTCAAGGCCGGGATTCTCGCGCTGTTCGCCCTGCTGTTTACCTTCCTGCTGGCCCGGCGCCTGGCGGCCAGCCTGTCGCAACCGATCAGCGCCATGGGCAATGCGGTCAAGGCGATCCAGCAGGGCGATTACCAGACGCCGCTGCCCATCGTGGATGACTCGGAGCTGGGCGACCTGTCGCGCCACATCAATAACCTCGCCGATGGCTTGAACCAGGCCAGTCGTGAACAGCACCAGGCCATGGCCCAGTTGATCCAGACCCGCGAAGAAGCCGAGCGGGCGAACAATGCCAAGTCGGACTTCCTGGCGATGATGAGCCATGAATTGCGCACGCCGATGAACGGGGTGCTGGGCATGCTGCAACTGCTGGAAACCACCGACATGACCGAGGAACAGACCGAATACGCGGCGCTGGCCTCGGAGTCCACCGAACACCTGCTGAAGGTGATCAACGACATCCTCGACTTCTCGCGCATCGAGCGCGCGGCCCTGGAGCTTGAGCACATTCCGTTCGACCTTGTGGAGCTGATCAGCAGTTGCGCCCAGGCCTTCCAGCACGCCGCCCAACAACGCGGGCTGGCGCTCGAAGTGCCGATCCCCCAGGGCCTGGGCTCGCTGCAGGTACAGGGCGACCCGACCCGCATCCGGCAGATTTTGGTGAACCTGATCGGCAATGCCCTGAAGTTCACCGAGCAGGGCACCGTCACCGTCGAACCCCACTGGCAGACCCTGGACCATGAACTGCTGTGGTTCACCTGCACCGTGCGCGATAGCGGGATTGGCATTTCCGCCGAGCGCCTGGAACTGATGTTCGATGCGTTCCAGCAAGCCGACAGTTCCATTTCAAGACGTTACGGCGGCACCGGACTGGGACTGCCTATCGCACGCACCCTGGCCGAACGCATGGGCGGCACCCTGCGCGCCCAGAGCGAAGAAGGCCACGGCTCGGTGTTCACCCTGGAAATCCCGCTGGCGATCTACCAGCAGAGCTTGCCGCTGCTCGCGCCGAATACCGAAGGCAATGGCCGTGCGGGCGAAGGGCGCAACGTGTTGCTGGTGGAAGACAACCCGGTCAATCGCACGGTGGTCGAAGCCATGCTGCGCAGCCTGGGGTTCGAGGTGAGCATCGCCACCGACGGCGCCGAAGCGATTCGCAGCGCCGAGAGCCTGATTTTTACCGCAATCCTGATGGACTGCCGACTGCCGGGCATCGATGGCTACGAGGCTACCCGGCAGATTCGCCAGTTGCCCGGTTGCGCCGAGCTGCCAATCATTGCCCTCACGGCCAATGCCTTGCAGGGCGATCGCGAAGCCTGCCTGGCAGCTGGAATGAACGATTACCTGGCAAAGCCGTTCAAACGCACGGATTTGCAGCAAATCCTGCAGAGATGGGTGCAGTAACACGGTGCCATCAGCCAACTGCGACTGGCGTGAAAGACGAAAGTGCGGCAGTCTTAGGCACCCGAACGGGCCCGTAAACCGGCCCGGTTTATAATTTCAGTGCACAAGTGTACATTCATGACCTTGACGCTGTGACTTTCACTACAACGCAATAGTCTATGTGTAGGCTGCCGATATGAGGCATGAACGCTTCAGTCGGCCGGGAAGATTTGCCCTGCCCTGCCGCATGGGATTATTGAGGAGCTCGCATGACCAAACAAAACGCCTTTACTCGGGAAGACCTGCTGCGCTGCAGTCGCGGTGAGCTGTTCGGCCCAGGTAACGCGCAACTGCCCGCCCCGAACATGCTGATGGTGGATCGCATCACCCATATCAGCGAAGAGGGTGGCAAGTACGGCAAAGGTGAATTGGTCGCCGAGCTGGATATCACCCCTGACCTGTGGTTTTTCGCCTGCCATTTCGAAGGCGATCCGGTGATGCCGGGCTGCCTGGGCCTTGACGCCATGTGGCAGCTGGTCGGTTTCTACCTGGGCTGGCAAGGCCTGCCGGGCCGCGGTCGCGCCCTGGGTTCGGGCGAAGTGAAGTTCTTTGGCCAGGTCTTGCCGACCGCCAAGAAAGTCACTTACAACATTCAAATCAAGCGCGTCCTCAAGGGCAAGCTGAACCTGGCCATTGCCGATGGTTCGGTGACTGTCGACGGTCGCGAGATTTATACTGCCGAAGGCCTTCGGGTCGGCGTATTCACTTCCACTGACAACTTTTAAGGGTTATCCGCATGCGCCGCGTCGTTATCACTGGTCTGGGCATTGTTTCGTGCCTGGGCAATGACAAAGAGACCGTCTCCGCTAACCTGCGTGCAAGTCGCCCTGGCATCCGCTTCAACCCGGAATATGCCGAAATGGGTCTGCGTAGCCAGGTTTCCGGCTCCATCGACCTGCCCCTCGAAGAGCTGATTGATCGCAAGATCTATCGCTTCGTCGGCCACGCAGCCGCTTACGCCTACCTGGCCATGAAGGACGCGATCACCGATTCCGGCTTGAGCGAAGACCAGGTGTCCAACGTACGCACCGGTCTGATCGCCGGTTCCGGTGGCGCGTCGACCTTGAACCAGATGGAAGCGCTGGACATCCTGCGCGAGAAAGGCGTCAAGCGCGTTGGCCCGTACCGCGTCACGCGGACCATGGGCAGCACCGTTTCCGCCTGCCTGGCCACACCGTTCAAGATCAAGGGCGTGAACTACTCGATCTCCTCCGCTTGCGCCACCAGTGCTCACTGCATCGGTACCGCTGTAGAGCAGATCCAGTTGGGCAAGCAGGACATCGTGTTTGCCGGCGGTGGTGAAGAAGAACATTGGAGCCAGTCGTTCCTGTTCGACGCCATGGGCGCCCTGTCTACCCAGTACAACGAAACCCCGGACAAAGCCTCCCGCGCCTATGACAAGAACCGTGATGGCTTCGTCATTGCCGGCGGTGGCGGCATGGTGGTGGTCGAGGAGCTGGAACACGCCCTGGCCCGTGGTGCGAAGATCTACGCGGAAATCGTCGGCTACGGCGCGACGTCCGACGGCTACGACATGGTTGCGCCAAGCGGCGAAGGCGCCATCCGCTGCATGCAGATGGCCATGTCCACCGTTGATACCCCGATCGACTACCTGAACACCCACGGTACTTCGACTCCGGTCGGCGACTCCAAGGAAATGGAAGGCGTGCGTGCGGTATTCGGCGACAAGGCTCCGGCGATCAGCTCTACCAAGAGCCTGTCGGGTCACTCCCTGGGCGCCGCTGGCGTTCACGAAGCGATCTACTGCCTGCTGATGATGGAAGGCAACTTCATGGCAGGTTCTGCCAACATCGAGGAACTGGACCCGGACGTGGCTGACATGCCTATCCTGACCAAGACTCGTGAAGATGCGACCATCAATACAGTGATGAGCAACAGCTTCGGCTTCGGTGGCACTAACGCCACCCTGGTGCTGAAACGCTGGCAGGGTAAGTAAGCTCTCGCAGCTTGATCGCCTGAAAACGCCCCGACTGGTTCGGGGCGTTTTTTTACCCGTTTACCGCGCTTACAGTGGCTCACTTTTGAAAGCCGGAATGCGTGCCCAGTCAAAAGTAAGCAAAACGCTCTTGCCCGATCACTCGGCACCTCGCTCAGGCTTGAGTGTTTAGAAGCAAAATCAAAAGCTAAAACGGGCACGGTCCAATGTGGGAGCGGGCTTGCTCGCGAAGGTCGTTAACGATGACGCTGGCATCCTGATTCAACGCGGCGTTCTCAGGTTTTCGCCGGCAAGCCGGCTCCGACAGAAAAGCGGTTCTGCTTTTGCTTCTAACACTCAGGTCGGCTTCCAGGCCGCCGTGCTCTTGCTTTTGATCTTAGGCGCCCCGCCGACAGGCGGGGCAGAGCGCTTTGGTTACTTTGCCGCTTTTTTGCAAAGTGACTCGCTGTAAGAGCGAAACCATAAGCCGCCGTGACCGCAGCAACGGATATGCCCCGCCCCAACAACCTAAACCGAAAACCGAGCCACCATCGTGTTGAGATCCACCGCCAACCGCGACAACTCCTGGCTCGCCGCACTGGTCTGGTTCGCCCCCGCCGACGTCTGCTGTGCCAAATCGCGAATATTCATCAAATTGCGATCCACCTCCCGCGCCACCGCCGCCTGTTCTTCCGAGGCACTGGCAATCACCAGGTTGCGCTCGTTGATCAGGGTAAACGCCGAAGCAATCTCCTCCAGCGCCGTCCCCGCAGACTTGGCGATATCCAACGTTGACCGCGCCCGAGTATTGCTCTGCTGCATGGAGCTGACAGCCTGATCAGTCCCCTGCTGAATCCCAATGATCATCTGCTCGATTTCCTGGGTCGACTGCTGCGTACGATGCGCCAAGGCCCGCACCTCATCCGCCACCACCGCAAACCCACGCCCGGCATCCCCGGCCCGCGCCGCTTCGATGGCGGCATTCAGCGCCAGCAAATTGGTCTGCTCGGCAATCGAACGAATCACATCCAGCACCTTGCTGATGCCATACACCTTCTGCGCCAGGTCCTCCACCTGAGTCGCATTGGCCGTCACATCATCCGCCAGGGACTCAATCGACAACACCGTCTGATGCACCTGCTCGCGACCATGCTGGGCAATACGGTCCGACTCACGGGACGCCTGTGAAGTGGCCACCGCATTGCTCGCCACCTCCTCCACCGCCGCCGTCATCTGGTTCACCGCAGTAGCCGCCTGCTCGATTTCCTGACTCTGCTGATGCAACCCACGGGTGGCATCTTCGGTCACGCAACTAAGCTCTTCGGAAGCCGACGCCAACTGGCTGGACGAATCGGAAATACGCCGAATGGTTTCCCGCAGGCTCTCCTGCATGCTTTTCAGCGCCTGCTGCAAACGCGCCGGCTCATCCTGGCCGCTGACAGTAATCACCCCGGTCAGATCGCCACTGGCCACACCCTGGGCGACTTTCAAAGACTGGGATAACGGCAGCACAATACTGCGGGTCAGCAACAATGCCAGGCCGATGGTGATCAGCGCCGTCACGGCAATCATGCCAACCACCCAACTGCGCGATTGCGTGAACACACTTTGCGCCAGGCTCGCCGCCTGATTGGCACTGACCTTGTTCAACGTCACCAGCTCACGCAGGGTACCGGCCAGTTCGTCGGCCAACTGGTTCATCTCGCCGTTGACCACCTTGATCGCGTCTTCCAACTGATTCGCCCGGGAAAACGCCATCACCTGTTCCTGGCGCTGCAGGTAACGCTCTTCCTCGGTTTTAAAGCGATCGAACAGCACCCGCTCTTCTGGCAGCACGATCAAGCCTTCATAGAGGGACTGAGCCTTGTGCAGGCCGCTTTTCAGCTCGGTGATTTTCTGCTCATTCTGCGTGATTGCCTGCGGGTCTCGGTTAAGCAGTAGCCGCAACGTCAGGGCCCGCACCCGCAGCAGGTCCTGATTCATCTCGCCGACCGCCATCACGCTGGGCAGCCAGTTGTTTTCCACCTGGTCAGACTGCTGGCGCATATTGCCCATCTGCAACAAGGCGAACCCGCCCAGGGCAAACACCATCAGCGCCAGCAAACCAAACCCCAGGCCGGCGCGAGGGGCGATATTCAGACTTCTGATATTCATGCTCGGAATCCTTCCAAAAGCGCTGCATCCACCTGCAGCGGGCTCTTGAAAGGTATCGGCGAGTTGAGACGTTTGCCTAAGACGAAAACGCGATATCAAAACGCCTTATGATCGCCCCGCCCCGCCTGTAGCGATTCAGCTAAACCCATCACCTGGGCTTGGGCAGAATCGCCAGGAAATTGTCCCGTGCGACCTTTCTGGCCACATCCTCAGGCAACGCATCGAGGAACGGGTCAAAGCTGCGCATTTCCTTACCGAGCTTGTTGAAGCGTCCTACTACGTCTGAGCCAAGCATGAAGCGGTCCGGGAAGCGCTCCACCAGTTTTACCCACTCAGGGCGTGCCTTTCCCGCCTCATCCAGCAAGTAAGGCGTGAGCACGCTCCAGGACAGGTCGACGTACAGGTTCGGGTAAGCCTCCAGCATGCGCGCCAGGGTCGGCAGCAAAAAATCCATCTGCGTCTGGTGCCGATGGATCTCCATGCTGCTGCCCGCATGGGCCCAGATAAACCGGGTGTGCGGGTGATTACGCAGCGGCTCTTCCATTTCCGCCAGGTACAACGGATTTTTCTCACGCTTGGAGGTGATGTTGGAATGCACCATCACCGGCAGATCATTCTCCGCGGCCAGGTGATAGATGCGGGTCATCGCCTCGTTGTTGGCCCTTGGGGTGTCGCCGGAGGTCAGCGCGGTCAGGTCGTCGTGACGGGTGAAGACTTCGCCGATGCCTTGCCAGAGCCCAGGATTGAGATCGAGCATGCGCTGGATATGGGATGCGGCATTTTTATCGTTGGGATTGAAACCACTGAGGAACGGATGAAAGCGCTGACGTTGCTCCGGGCTCAGTTTATTGACCGCATCGGCGACGAACACGTCGGTGGCGCTGTACCAATAGGCGTCGGCGTCGTCCCCGGCGTAATAGCGCGGCCGCTTGGGTTCGTCCTCATGCCATTTCTTGGCCACCGGTATGCCGGAAATCATCACGTGCTCGATGCGATTATCGGCCATGGCCTTGAGTAATTTATCCATGCCCGCCGACTCCTGGAAGAAATCGACGTAATGCAGGTGTGCATCGCTGTAGGCATAGTCGCGAGCCTGCACCGCAAGGCTTGCGGCGGTCAGCAACAGGGCAATACTCAGGCGGGTCCGGCGCACGGGGGTATCTCAAACAAGGGCTAATGCCGGTAGACCTCGGACCGCGCCTGCGGGTTCAGCGGTAAACAACGGGAACACCAACGTGCCAGCATGCTCTATAACTGCATGAGCTTCTTCCTGCCACCCTGTGAGGTTTGCCATGCCTGTTACCGTGAACACGCTGAACGCCGAAAACTTCCGCCACAGCGTCAATATCAATAACCACGAGCTGTTTACCGACCTGCCCAAGAGCCTGGGGGGCGACGATTCGGCGCCCTCCCCCCACGATTACTTCGACGCCGCACTGGCGTCCTGCAAGGCCCTGACCGTCAAGCTCTATGCGCAGAAAAAAGACATACCGCTGACCGGCGTGACCGTGGAAGTCACCCATGACAGCACCGAAGAGCAAAAGGGCAAATACAAGCTCAACGTCAAACTGACCCTCAAGGGCGTACTCACTGACGAGCAGCGCGACGAGCTGCACCGCGTGGCGGATCGCTGCCCGGTGCACAAGCTGATGACCACGGCCGAAGTCACCATCGAGACCCGGCTCTCCGAAGGCGCCTTCAGCCAGTAGCGGTAACCTCCCGTCGAGCGGGTTATGCTCAGTACCATCAGACCCGCTCAGACTGGGAAGCACCATGACCACCGTGACCGTGATTCGCCCGCGCGCCGAAGATGTGGAAGGCCAACCGATCCTGCGCCCACTGCCCTCCAGGCAATGCCGCAGCGTCGGGCCTTTCGTGTTTTTCGACCATATGCTGCAAACCCGTTATGCCCCGGGTACCGGCATGAACATTCGCCAACACCCGCACATCGGCCTCTCTACCCTGACCTACCTGTTTGAAGGCGAACTCCTGCACAAGGACAGCCTCGGCTCCGATCAGGTGGTCAAGGCCGGGGACGTCAGTTGGATGACAGCCGGCAGTGCCATTGCCCACGTTGAACGCAGCCCCGAGGCGTTGAAGGCCAGTGGTTTCAGCCTGCACGGGTTGCAAGTGTGGCTGGCCTCCCCCAAGGAACATGAACAAGGGCCTGGGCATTACAGCCATCATCCGGCCGCCAGCTTGCCGGTGAGCGATAACCTCGGCGTGCAGATTCGCCTGATTGCCGGCAATGGCTTTTGCCTCGAATCGCCGGTGCCGGTGTTGTCGCCCACCTTGTATGCCGAGGTGCGGATGCAGACGGCTACCACCCTGCTGATCCCGGATGAGCATGAAGAACGGGCGGTGTATGTGCTGGAGGGTGAGGCGCAGTTGGATGGCGAAGTGCTGGAGGTGCATAGCCTGGTGGTGTTGCCGGCAGGCGCAAACATGGGGCTGTTTGCCGAGACTGATTGCCACCTGGTGGTGTTCGGCGGCGCGGCGCTGGATGGGCCACGGCGGATTAACTGGAATTTTGTCGCGAGTGATCCGGCGTTGATCGAGCAGGCTCGGCAGCGTTGGGCGGCTGGGGATTGGCCGACAGTGCCGGGGGAAAGTGAGCGGATCGAGTTGCCTCTAGGCAAGGCTTAAGCGCTTTATTGCCTGTGAAACAGCCTTCGCGAGCAAGCCCGCTCCCACATTTCGACCGCGTTCCTTCAGGATTTACACGGTTAAAATGTGGGAGCGGGCTTGCTCGCGAAGGGGCCAGCTCAGGCAACCGAACTATCAGCCCTTGAACACTTCATCCAGCAAGTTATGCATCGACTGAAAGGCCCGCGCAGCGGTCTTCGCGTCATACATCATCTTGCCCGGCACATTCGCGTGCGGGTCGGTAAACGAGTGCACCGCACCGCCGTAGCTCAGCAATTGCCAATCCACACCGGCGGCGTTCATTTCGTCTTCAAACGCCGGCAGTTGCTCCTTCGGCACCAACGGGTCGGAAGCACCGTGCAACACCAGCACGGAACCCTTGATGTTTTTTGCATCGGCCGGGTTCGGCGTGTCGAGGCTGCCGTGGAACGAAACGGCAGCTTTCAACGGTGCACCGGTACGTGCCAGCTCCAGGGAGCAGCAACCACCGAAGCAGAAACCAAAGGTCGCCAGCTTCGAGGTATCCACCGCCGCTTCAGTCTGGGTTTTCAGGTGATCAAGCGCGACCTGCATGCGCTTGTTCAACAGCGGCCGGTCATTCTTCAACGGCATCATCGCCGCACCCGCTTCATCGCCGTTCGAAGGGCGGACGGTTTGCCCGTACAGGTCGGCAAGCAGCACCACGTAGCCCTTGCTGGCCACGCTCTTGGCGATCTCTTCAGCGCCGGCACTGACACCCATCCAGTTCGGCGCCATCAACAACCCTGGCAGCGGGCCCTTATGACTGGCATCAAATGCCAGGCGGCTTTCATAAGACTGGCCATCAATCTGATAGACCACGGAACGCACGGTGATTTGGCTCATCATTTACTCCAGGTGAAAGGCTCCAGAACGAAAAAACCCGCCGAAGCGGGTTTTTCTACAACGGTGTTAAACCGACAGTTCAACCAACAGCTTGTTCAGTCGGCGCACATAAGCGGCCGGGTCTTTCAGGCTGTCGCCGGCAGCCAGGGCTGCCTGGTCGAAGAGGATGTGCGACAGGTCGCCAAACCGCTCTTCGCTCTGCTCGCCGTCGAGTTTCTCGATCAGCGGGTGAGCCGGGTTGAATTCGAAGATCGGCTTGGAATCCGGAACCTTCTGACCGCTGGCTTCCAGGATCTGACGCATCTGCATGCCCAGGTCCTGCTCGCCGATGGCCAGGATCGCCGGGGAATCGGTCAGACGGTGGGAAACCCGCACTTCGCTGACGGCATCGCCCAAGGCGGTCTTGATTCGCTCAACCAGACCCTCTTTGGACTTGGCCACTTCTTCAGCGGCTTTCTTGTCTTCTTCGGAATCCAGGTTGCCCAGGTCCAGGTCGCCGCGGGCGACGTCAACAAAGCTCTTGCCGTCGAAGTCGCTGAGGTAGCTCATCAGCCACTCGTCGATGCGGTCGGTCAGCAGCAGCACTTCGATGCCTTTCTTGCGGAAGACTTCCAGGTGCGGGCTGTTCTTGACCTGAGCGTAGGTTTCACCGGTCAGGTAGTAGATCTTGTCCTGACCTTCCTTGGCGCGAGCCAGGTATTCAGCCAGGGAAACGTTCTGCTCGCCGTCGTCACCGTTGGTCGATGCGAAACGCAGCAGGCCGGCGATTTTTTCCTTGTTGGCGAAATCTTCTGCCGGGCCTTCTTTCATGACCTGGCCGAAGTTTTTCCAGAAGCCCTTGTATTGCTCAGGCTCGTTTTTCGCCAGCTTTTCCAGCATGTCGAGGACACGCTTGGTCAGCGCCGACTTCATCGAGTCGATGATCGGGTCTTTCTGCAGGATTTCCCGCGACACGTTCAGCGACAGGTCGTTGGAGTCAACCACACCCTTGATAAAGCGCAGGTACAACGGCAGGAACGATTCCGCCTGGTCCATCACGAATACGCGCTGCACATACAGCTTCAGGCCTTTCGGCGCTTCACGCTGGTACAGGTCGAACGGAGCACGGGCCGGTACGTAGAGCAGCGAGCTGTATTCCAGCTTGCCTTCGACCTTGTTGTGGCTCCAGCTCAGCGGGTTTTCGTAATCGTGGGCAATGTGCTTGTAGAACTCCTGGTATTCCTCGTCCTTGACTTCGGTACGAGGACGGGTCCACAGGGCGCTGGCGCGGTTGACCACTTCCCATTCCTGGGCTGGGGCTTCTTCGCCTTCGGCCGCCGCTTGTTCTTTCGGCAACTCGATCGGCAACGCGATATGGTCGGAGTACTTCTTGATGATATTGCGCAGACGCCAGCCATCGGCGAACTCGTCTTCACCGGACTTCAGGTGCAGGACGATGCGGGTACCACGATCAGCCTTGTCGACAGTGGCGATTTCAAATTCGCCCTCGCCCTTGGAAGACCAGTGCACGCCTTCGCTGGCGGCAAGGCCGGCACGGCGGCTGAATACTTCAACCTTGTCGGCAACGATGAAGGCCGAGTAGAAGCCCACGCCGAACTGGCCGATCAGGTGCGAATCTTTCTTCTGGTCGCCCGACAGGTTCTTCATGAAATCAGCGGTGCCGGATTTGGCGATGGTCCCCAGGTGGGTGATCGCATCGTCACGGCTCATGCCGATACCGTTGTCTTCGAGGGTGACGGTTTTCGCGTCCTTGTCGAAGCTCACACGGATTTTCAGTTCCGCGCCACCTTCCAGCAACTCAGGCTTGGACAGGGCTTCGAAACGTAATTTGTCGACAGCGTCAGAGGCGTTCGAGATCAATTCGCGAAGGAAAATTTCCTTGTTGGAATACAGCGAATGGATCATGAGGTGCAGCAGTTGCTTCACCTCGGTCTGGAAGCCCAGGGTTTCCTTTTGAGTTTCCACACTCATGGTCATCAAACTCCAATTGGATGGCAGTGGCCGCGCCCTTGAGGGTTGGCGGCGGGTTGTCATCAAAGTTGGGGGCTAAGACCAGGATTTCAAGGGCGAGCAGGTTCCTCAATCTTGAAATGCGCACGGGCGGTGGCAATCGGTTCGGCCTGGGTACTTTGCCACGCGGTAATCGCCACGTTGGCCACCCGCCGGCCCTGGCGCCACACCTGGCATTTGGCGTAGGTGTCACGAAACTGGCCGGCGCGCAGGTAATCCAGGGAGAAATCGATGATCTTGGGAACGCCAGGCGCACCGGTGAATACCAGCAAATGCAAGGCTGCGGACAGCTCCATGAAGCCCGCGATCACCCCGCCGTGGATCGCCGGCAATATCGGGTTACCAATGTTGTCCTTGTTGGCCGGCATGCGAAACAGCAATTCATCCCCCAGCCGCGTGCATTCGATGCCAATCAGCCTGGCGTAGGGAATCAGGTTGAGCAGCGCCTCATAGTTGCCCCGTTCGTGGGCTTGCTGCAGACGGGTCTTGAACTGATGTTTCATGCCTGTTCTCCCTTGATTGCATTGCCCAGGCCCTGGCTGCCCTTGAGGCGCTTGCCCATGCGCATGAACGTGCCCACCACGTGGGCAATCGGTTGCTGCGGATCGTCCTGGTAGGCGAAGCCGCGGGTGAAGATCACGTCGGTGGTCACCCGGTAGCACTGGGCAAAGCCGAATACCGGTTTATGGGGCTCGGCCGGGTGCATGTAGTCGATGCGCAGGTCCAGGGTCGGGCAAACCTCGAACTCCGGCAGTACGCACAAGGTAGCCATGCCACAGGCGGTGTCCATCAAGGATGTGATGGCGCCGCCGTGGATCACGCCGGTCTGCGGGTCACCGACGATATGCGGAGCATAGGGCAACACCAGCGTCATGCCGTCCTCACTGGCGGCGTGCACCTGGATGCCCAGCACCTGGCAGTGGCGCAAGGCTGAAACAAAGCGCGTGGCACGGGATAAAAGAGGATTTTCGGTCATTCGTTAAAGACTCTTATTAGTGTGGAGCCGGCGGAGTAGACAACCTTGCTGAAAGTTCCCTAGGGAAAAGCCTTATATATCTGTGAGATTTAAGGAACTAAGCGTTGGGCATAGGCTCGAAAGGCCAGTAGATATCTTCAATAAGGAGAAACACCCCATGCGCAAGACTTTAGCTATTTCCATGATGCTGGCTGCTGCCCTCGGCCTCGCTGCCTGCGACAAAAAATCCGAAGACAAAGCCCAAGACGCCGCTGCCCACTCTGAGCAAGCTCAGAAAGACATGGCGAAAGCACAGGATAAAGTGAACGACGCTGCGAAAGAAAACGCCGATGCTGCCAAAGCTCAGGCTGAATCGAACGAAGCTGCTGCGAAAGAAGCAACACCTGCAACCGGTTCTTGAGTCTGACGACTTGAACACTGTGACGTGAAAAGTCATGTTGCAAAAGAAAGCCCGCTTAATAGCGGGCTTTACTTTGTCCGGTGTTTTTAACCCGGCCGGGCAGCTCGAAACTTCGAACTAAACCTCGGCACAAGTTAGTGGCTAAACGTTTAAGCCATCGCTTCACTGCGTTTGCCCAGCAGGCGGTCAATCACCACCGCAACCACCAGCGTCATCACCGAAGGCACCAGCCACGCCAGGCCCTGCTCGCTCAGCGGCAGGTGAGCCAGTTGCGATGGCATCCAGTCAGCCAGGCCCGCGCCCTTCAGCGCGTCAATGCAACCGAAGATGAACGACACCAGCATCACCGGGCCAACGATCCGGCCCTGCTCCTGCCAGAAGTCCTTACAGAAGCTCAGGGCCACCAGCACGATGCACGGCGGGTAGATGGCGGTCAGCACCGGGATCGAGAACGCGATCAGCTTGGTCAGGCCCAGGTTGGACACAAACAGCGAGAATACCGCCAGGATCACCACCAGGGTCTTATAGGACAGCGGCAGTACGCGGCTGAAGTACTCGGCGCAGGCGCAGGTCAGGCCCACCGCGGTTACCAGGCACGCCAGGGAAATCAGCACGGCGAGGAAGCCGCTGCCCAGGGAGCCGAAGGTGTGCTGGACGTAGGCGTGCAGCACGGCGGCGCCGTTGGCGGCACCGGCCGCCACTTCATGGCTGCCCGAACCGAGGCGGAACAGGCTGATGTACACCAGCGCCAGGCCCACACCGGCAATCAGCCCGGCGATGATCGCGTAGCGGGTGATCAGCTTCGGCGACTCGACGCCACGGGAGCGGATCGCGTTGACGATCACAATGCCGAATACCAGCGCGCCGAGGGTATCCATGGTCAGGTAACCATTGATAAAGCCCTGGGAGAACGGTGCGGCCACGTACTCAGGGGTGGCAACACCCACATCGCCGGCCGGCAAGGCAAAGGCAGCAATGCCCAATACGGCCAGGGCGATGATCTTCAACGGTGCCAGGAAACGACCAACCGTATCCAGCAGACGGCCCGGGTACAGGGAGATGAAGAACACCAACAGGAAGTACACCGAGCTGTAGAGGAACAGCGCCAGCGGGCTTTCACCGGTCAGCGGCGCCAGGCCCACTTCAAAGGAAACGGTGGCGGTTCGCGGGGTGGCGAACAACGGGCCGACAGCCAGGTAGGCCGCCGCTGCCAGCAAGCCACCGGCAATCTTGCCGATCGGACTGCTCAACGCGTCCATGCCACCACCGACTTTGGCCAGGGCGACAACGGTGATCACCGGCAAACCGACCGCGGTGATCAGGAAGCCCAGCGCTGCCATCCAGACATGAGGCCCGGACTGTAAACCGACGATTGGCGGGAAGATGATGTTGCCGGCGCCCACGAACAGGGCAAAAGTCATAAAGCCCAACGCCAGGATGTCCTGGCTTTTCAACACTTTCATTTGAGGAAATACCACACTACTGAATCGGAATTTAGAGAGGGCTTCCCTATGGATGAGGGAAATACTGCCGGTCCGGATGGGGACCGACCGGTCTGGCGCGAGGCTTCCTTTTGGGATGCGTACGCATAAAGAGGCGGCTAGCCTAACGAATTTGCGGGTCAAACGCACTGTTGCGGGGCGAACTGTCCGATAAGCGACATTTTTATGTCGCGTTTTTATATCTAAATTTTGAAATGCGATCGAATGTGGGAGCGGGCTTGCTCGCGAAAGCGGTGTGTCAGTCAGCTCATGAGTGGCTGATACACCGCTTTCGCGAGCAAGCCCGCTCCCACATTTTGATCTCCACCAACCTTCAGAATGCACAAAGGCCACCCGAAGGTGGCCTTTGTGGGGTGAAGCGTCAGTTAAGCGCGAGGCTTACTTGACAGCCCAACCGGTCAGCTCGGACAAAGCCTTGCCGATGTCTGCCAGCGAACGCACGGTTTTAACGCCTGCGTCTTCCAGGGCAGCAAACTTCTCGTCTGCAGTACCCTTGCCGCCAGAGATGATTGCGCCAGCATGGCCCATGCGCTTGCCAGCAGGGGCAGTCACACCAGCGATGTAGGAAACAACCGGCTTGGTCACGTGTGCCTTGATGTAGGCAGCCGCTTCTTCTTCAGCCGAACCGCCGATCTCACCGATCATTACGATCGCTTCGGTCTTCGGGTCTTCCTGGAACAGCTTCAGGATGTCGATGAAGTTCGAGCCTGGAATCGGGTCACCGCCGATGCCGACGCAAGTCGACTGACCGAAACCGGCGTCAGTAGTCTGCTTGACAGCTTCGTAGGTCAGGGTGCCGGAACGGGAAACGATACCGACTTTACCTGGCAAGTGAATGTGACCTGGCATGATGCCGATCTTGCATTCGCCTGGAGTGATCACGCCTGGGCAGTTAGGGCCGATCAGGACTACGCCCAGCTCGTCGCACTTAACTTTAGCGTCCAGCATGTCCAGGGTAGGAATGCCTTCGGTGATGCAAACGATCAGCTTGATGCCGCCGAATGCTGCTTCCAGGATGGAGTCCTTGCAGAAAGGAGCTGGAACGTAGATCACGCTGGCGGTGGCGCCAGTGGCAGCTACAGCATCTTTCACGGTGTTGAACACTGGCAGGCCCAGGTGCTCGGTGCCGCCTTTACCAGGAGTAACGCCACCCACCATCTTGGTGCCGTATTCGATGGCTTGCTGGGTGTGGAAACTACCTTGGGAACCGGTAATACCCTGGCAGATAACCTTGGTGTCTTTATTGATCAGGACGCTCATTATTTGCCCTCCGCAGCTTTGACAACTTGTTGAGCAGCGTCGGTCAGGCTGGTAGCAGCGATGATGTTCAAACCGCTTTCTGCCAGTACTTTAGCGCCCAGTTCAGCGTTGTTACCTTCAAGGCGCACAACAACCGGGATTTTAACGCCGACTTCTTTCACTGCACCGATGATGCCTTCGGCAATCATGTCGCAACGAACGATGCCGCCGAAGATATTGACCAGTACTGCAGCGACGTTGGAGTCGGACAGGATGATCTTGAACGCTTCGGTAACGCGTTCTTTGGTGGCACCGCCGCCTACGTCGAGGAAGTTGGCTGGTTTGCCGCCATGCAGGTTGACGATGTCCATGGTACCCATGGCCAGGCCAGCACCGTTGACCATGCAACCGATGTTACCTTCCAGGGCTACGTAGTTCAGTTCGAACTTGGCAGCGTGCGCTTCGCGCGGATCGTCTTGCGACGGATCGTGGAAAGTCTTCAGCTTAGGCTGACGGTACATGGCGTTGGCGTCGATGTTGATCTTGGCATCGAGGCAATGCAGATCGCCGTCGGCCTTGATCACCAGCGGGTTCACTTCCAGCAGGGCCAGATCGTGATCCTGGAACAGTTTGGCCAGACCTACGAAGATCTTGGCGAACTGGGCAACTTGCTTGCCTTCCAGACCCAACTGGAATGCCAGCTCGCGACCCTGGAATGGCTGAGCGCCAACCAGTGGATCGATAGTGGCTTTCAGAATTTTTTCTGGGGTTTCTTCAGCGATCTTCTCAATGTCCACGCCACCTTCGGTGGAGGCCATGAACACGATGCGACGGCTCGAACGGTCAACGACAGCGCCCAGGTACAGCTCTTTAGCGATATCAGTGCACGATTCAACCAGGATCTTGGTGACTGGCTGGCCATTGGCATCAGTCTGGTAAGTCACCAGACGCTTGCCCAGCCACTGCTGAGCGAAGGCTTTGGCGTCTTCTTTGCTGCGAACCAGCTTAACGCCGCCCGCTTTACCGCGACCACCAGCGTGGACCTGGGCTTTGACAACCCACTCGGTGCCGCCGATTTTGTCGCAAGCTTCTGCTGCTGCTTCCGGGGTGTCTACTGCGTAACCCTTGGATACTGGCAGGCCGTATTCAGCGAACAGCTGCTTACCCTGATACTCGTGAAGATTCATGCTTATTACCGTCTTCGTTAGGTACTGCGCATTCGGCGCTGCGCTCTTTATTGAGTGCCGCGCCACCTGTGACTGCTGCTTGCACAGTCAAACCACCAAAGGCCTGAACCCTGGGTGGTGAAACTGCGCAAGACTGCGTCCAGCGGATATTCCGCGGTGAGTCTTGCGCACAAGGCTCACGACGGGCAACCGCCGTGGTTTCTTATTATCTCGCTTAGCGCTTCTTCTTGTTGGCGATGTGGATGGCATGGCCATTCACTGCCAACGCGGCTTCGTGCAGCGCTTCGGACAGGGTCGGATGGGAGAAAACCATCATGCCGATGTCTTCGGCGCTGGTGCCGAATTCCATACCGATTGCGCCTTGCTGAACCAGTTCTGCTGCGCCTGGGCCGATCACATGGACGCCCAATACGCGGTCAGTCTTGGCATCAGCGATGACTTTGACAAAACCACCGGTGTCGTTGGCTGCCATGGCACGGCCAGAAGCGGCAAACGGGAAGGTGCCGACGTTAACTTCAACGCCTTCAGCTTTCAACTGCTGTTCGTTCTTGCCGACCCATGCAATTTCCGGGTGGGTGTAGATAACCGACGGGATCAGGTCGTAGTTCATCTGGGTCTTGTGACCCTTGATGCGCTCGACAACCATGATGCCTTCTTCGGAAGCCTTGTGCGCCAGCATCATGCCGCGAACCACGTCGCCAATGGCGTAGACGCCCGGCACGGTGGTAGCGCAGTGATCGTCAACGTGGATGAAACCACGCTCGTCGATGTTCACGCCACTGTCGGAAGCCAGCAGGTCAGTGGTCACCGGACGGCGACCAACGGCTACGATCAGCTTGTCGAAAGTGATGGTCTGTTCGCCATCCTTGTCGGTGTAGGTCACGACAACTTCTTCGCCGTTAACCTTGGAACCGGTAACACGAGCGCCCAGCTTGATGTCCAGACCTTGTTTGGTCAGGGTTTTCAGCGCTTCTTTGGACACTGCGGTGTCGGCAGCCAGCAGGAACGTGTCCAGGGCTTCCAGCACGGTCACTTCGGAACCCAGGCGGGACCAGACCGAACCCAGTTCCAGGCCGATCACGCCAGCGCCGATCACGCCCAGACGTTTTGGAACCGCCTGGAATTCCAGGGCGCCGGTCGAATCAACGATCACGTTCTGGTCGACCGGAGCCGGTGGAATGTCGATTGGACGCGAACCTGGAGCCAGGATCACGTTCTCGGCTTCGATGATTTCGGTCGAACCGTCAGGCTTGGTGATTTCAACTTTCTTGCCGGCCAGCAGTTTGCCGTGGCCTTGCAGGGAAGTAACGCCGTTGGCCTTGAACAGGGTAGCAACGCCGGAAGTCAGGCCTTTAACGATGTTGGCCTTGCGGCCGACCATCGCTGGCACGTCCATGGTCACGCCAGCGTGGTTGATGCCGTGGATGGCAAAACCGTCTTGCGCTTCGTGGAATTTCCAGGAGCTGTCCAGCAGCGCCTTGGAAGGAATGCAGCCAACGTTCAGGCAAGTACCGCCCAGCGCCAGTTTGCCTTCCTTGTCGGTGTATTTTTCGATGCAAGCAGTCGAGAGGCCCAGTTGTGCGGCCTTGATGGCGGCAACGTAGCCGCCAGGGCCTGCGCCAATCACTACAACGTCAAATTTCTGCGACATGAAAAAAAATCCTCTTTAGCTAAAAGCTTCAAGCCGTGAGCCGCACTCCGGCCTGCCTCGCGGCAGACCGGGTGGTACGGCGCACCGCCGCTTTATCAGATATCCAGCAGCAGACGAGCCGGGTCTTCCAGCAGGTTCTTGATGGTCACCAGGAAAGTCACGGCTTCTTTACCATCGATCAGGCGGTGATCGTACGACAGCGCCAGGTACATCATCGGGCGGATAACCACTTGGCCGTTGATCGCCATAGGACGCTGCAGAATGTTGTGCATGCCCAGGATCGCAGCTTGTGGCGGGTTGACGATCGGAGTCGACATCATCGAACCGAAAGTACCACCGTTGGTGATGGTGAAGGTACCACCGGTCATCTCGTCGATGGTCAGTTTGCCGTCACGGGCCTTCTTGCCGAAGTTGGCGATGCCGCCTTCGATTTCAGCCAGGCTCATCAGCTCGGCGTTACGCAGAACCGGTACCACCAGGCCACGGTCGCTGGAGACGGCAACGCCGACGTCAGCATAACCGTGGTAAACGATGTCGCCGCCGTCGATGGAAGCGTTGACTGCCGGGAAGCGTTTCAGCGCTTCGGTGGCCGCTTTCACGAAGAACGACATGAAGCCCAGGCGTACGCCGTTGTGGGACTTCTCGAACAGGTCCTTGTACTTCGAACGCAGGGCCATGACTTCGGTCATGTCGACTTCGTTGAACGTGGTCAGCATCGCCATGTTCGACTGTGCTTCAACCAGGCGCTTGGCCACGGTGGCACGCACGCGGGTCATCGGTACGCGCTTCTCGGTGCGGTCGCCAGCGGCGAACACAGGAGCAGCGGCAGCCGGGGCGGCAGCCTTGGCAGGCGCAGCAGCTGGAGCGTTTTTCTTGGCTTCAACGGCGGCAACCACGTCTTCCTTGGTCACACGGCCATCTTTGCCGGTGCCCTTGATGGACGCCAGGTTGATGCCGTTTTCGTCAGCCAGCTGACGCGCAGCCGGTGCAGCGATTGGATCTTCGCCACCCGCAGCCGGTGCAGCAGCTGGAGCTGCGGCAGCAGCCGGTGCAGCAGCGGCGGCAGGAGCAGGAGCAGCGGCAGCAGCACCGCCCTCTTCGATCGAGCCCAGTACCTGATTCGACAGGACGGTAGCGCCTTCTTCGGCAACGATTGCGCCCAGCACGCCGTCAGCTTCAGCCAACACTTCGAGCACGACCTTGTCGGTTTCGATGTCGACGATCAGGTCGTCACGCTTGACGGCCTCGCCTGGTTTCTTGTGCCAGGTGGCAACGGTGCCATCGGCAACCGATTCCGGGAATGACGGGGCTTTGATTTCGATAGCCATTATCTGTGGGTCCTTAAAATTCGGTTTCAGTCAGCGCGAAGGCGTTAAACAGTGAAAGCATCTTGCAGCAGTTTTTCCTGCTGCTCGGCGTGCATCGACGCATAACCACACGCAGGTGCAGCAGAAGCATCACGACCGGCGTACTCCAGGCCCAGTGCCTGTTTGTGATTGCCGATGCTGCGACGCAAATGATGCTGGCTGCTGTACCACGCGCCCTGGTTCATCGGCTCTTCCTGACACCACACCACATTGGTGAGGTTGGTGTAAGGCGCGATGGCCTCCATCAGGTCGTCTTCCGGGAACGGGTAAAGCTGCTCGATCCGCACGATGGCGATGTCTTCGCGGCCTTCGGCACGGCGTTTTTCCAGCAAATCGTAGTAAACCTTGCCGCTGCACAGGATCAGGCGAGTGACCTTGGCCGCGTCGAGGGTGTCGATTTCTGAAATAACGGTCTGGAACGAACCATCCGCCAGATCTTCCAGGGTCGAGATGGCCAATTTATGACGCAGCAGCGATTTCGGCGTCAGCACTACCAGCGGCTTGCGCAGCGGGCGGATCACCTGGCGACGCAGCAAGTGGTAGATCTGGGCCGGGGTAGTCGGCACGCACACCTGGATGTTGTGCTCGGCGCACAATTGCAGGTAACGCTCCAGACGGGCCGAGGAGTGCTCCGGACCCTGACCTTCATAACCGTGTGGCAGCAGCATGGTCAGACCGCACAGACGGCCCCACTTGTGCTCGCCGCTGGTGATGAACTGGTCGATAACCACCTGGGCACCGTTGGCGAAGTCGCCGAACTGGGCTTCCCAGATCACCAGCGCCTGAGGCGTGGTGGTCGAGTAACCGTATTCGAACGCCAGTACGGCTTCTTCGGACAGGAACGAATCGTACAGGTCGAAACGTGGCTGGCCTTCGTACAGGTTCTGCAACGGGATGTAGGTGCCCGCGTCTTTCTGGTTGTGCAACACAGCGTGACGGTGCGAGAACGTACCGCGGCCGATGTCCTGGCCAGTCATGCGGATCGGGTGACCTTCGAACGCCAGGGTCGCGTACGCCATGGTTTCAGCGTAACCCCAGTTGATCGGCAGGCCGCCGGCTTGCATCTTCTGACGGTCTTCGTAGATCTTCGCAACCTGGCGCTGTACGACGAAACCGTCTGGGATTTCCAGCAGCTTGGCCGACAGTTCCTGCAGGGTCTTCAGATCGAACGAGGTGTCGTGACGCGCAGTCCAGGCGTGGCCCAGGTACGGACGCCAGTCAACGAACAACTCTTTGTTCGGCTCTTTAACCAGGCTTTTCACGACATGCAGGCCGTTGTCCAGCGCGTTGCGGTATTCATCGATCTTCGCCTGAACACGTGCATCGTCCACCACGCCGGCCTTGATCAGGCTATCGGCATACAGCTCACGGGTGGTGCGCTGCTTGGTGATTTGCTGGTACATCAACGGTTGGGTGCCGCTAGGCTCATCCGCTTCGTTGTGACCGCGACGACGGTAGCAGACCAGGTCGATGACCACGTCACGCTTGAACTGCATGCGGTAATCGATGGCCAACTGGGTCACGAACAACACGGCTTCCGGATCATCACCATTCACATGGAGGATCGGCGCCTGGATCATCTTGGCAACGTCGGTCGCGTACTCGGTAGAGCGTGCGTCCAGCGGGTTGCTGATGGTGAAGCCCACCTGGTTGTTGATGACGATGTGAACGGTACCGCCGGTCTTGAAGCCGCGAGTCTGCGACATCTGGAACGTTTCCAGGACCACACCCTGACCGGCGAACGCCGCGTCACCGTGGATGGAAATCGGCAGGACCTTCTCACCGGTGGAATCGTTACGACGATCCTGGCGCGCACGTACCGACCCCTCGACCACTGGAGAAACGATCTCCAGGTGGGATGGGTTGAACGCCATGGCCAGGTGAACTTCACCGCCGGTGGTCATTACGTTGGACGAGAAGCCCTGGTGATATTTAACGTCACCGGAACCCAGCTCGACCTTCTTCTTGCCTTCGAACTCGTCGAACAGCTCGCGCGGGTTCTTGCCGAAGGTGTTGACCAGCACGTTCAAGCGGCCACGGTGGGCCATGCCGATCACGATTTCCTTGGTGCCGTAGGAACCGGAACGCTGGATCAGCTCGTCGAGCATCGGGATCAGGCTTTCGCCGCCTTCCAGGCCGAAACGCTTGGTGCCCGGGTATTTGGTGCCCAGGTATTTTTCCAGGCCTTCCGCTGCAGTGACGCGCTCGAGCAAGTGGCTCTTGACGTCCGCAGACAGCACCGGGCGACCACGCACGCCTTCAAGGCGGTGCTGGAACCAGTGGCGCTGCTCGGAATCAGTGATGTGCGTAAATTCGGCACCGATGGTGCGGCAATATGTCTGCTGCAACGCTTCGTGAATTTCGCGTAGGCTCGCTTCCTCTTTGCCGATGAACAGGTCGCCGGCACGGAAGGTCGTATCAAGATCGGCATTGGTCAAGCCGTAATGATTGATCGACAGGTCTGCAGGTGCAGGACGCTGCCACAGCCCCAGCGGGTCAAGCTGGGCTGCCTGGTGGCCACGCATACGGTAGGCCTGGATCAGTCGCAGTACTTCAACTTGCTTCTTCTCGTGCTCACTGCTCACGCTTGCGGCAGAAACCGGCTGGGCGCGGCGCTGGTTCTTTGCCAGCAGCACGAACTGATCGCGAATTGTTGCGTGCGATACATCGGTGGCAGCGTTGCCGTCTGAAGACAACGTCTGAAATTTGGTGCGCCATTCTTCTGGCACAGCGTTAGGGTCGTGCAGGTAGAGCTCATAAAGCTCTTCCACATAGGCAGCGTTACCACCTGAAAGATAGCCGCTGTTCCACATGCGCTGCATCACGCTTTCTTGCATGCTTGGTCACCCTCGATTTGGGGACACCACCGGCGAAAACACCGAGTTTGCTTGCAAAAGGCCAAGTGCAGCGACCAAAACAAGCCACTTAGGATCACGCTGATAGTTCGGGTACCAACCCGAATGCCCCTGCTTGTCTCATTTCTTCAAAATAAGAGCCGCGTCTTTGTAAGTCGCTGCTCAAGTTAAAACTACGGCGCCGGTTGAAGCCTGCGCCGTAGCATCTACGGGCACAACGGTCCTGCTTTTACTACAACGTCGGTTACACGCCGCTTTGCAGCAGCATGCTACGTACGTGACCAATGGCCTTAGTCGGGTTCAGGCCTTTGGGACATACGTTGACGCAGTTCATGATCCCGCGGCAGCGGAATACGCTGAACGGGTCATCCAGCGAAGCCAGACGCTCGGCAGTCTTGGTGTCACGGCTGTCTGCCAGGAAGCGGTACGCTTGCAGCAGGGCAGCTGGGCCCAGGAACTTGTCGGGGTTCCACCAGAAGGACGGGCAGGAAGTCGAGCAGCAAGCGCACAGGATGCACTCGTACAGACCGTCCAGCTTCTCGCGCTCTTCCGGAGTCTGCAGACGCTCGATGGCCGGAGCCGGCGTGTCGTTCTGCAGGAATGGCTTAACCTTCTCGTATTGCTTGTAGAAGATGCTCATATCGACGACCAGGTCACGGATAACCGGCAAACCTGGCAGCGGACGAACAACCAACTTGTTGCCTTTCACCACGGAAGACAGCGGCGTGATGCATGCCAGGCCGTTCTTGCCGTTGATGTTCATGCCGTCGGAGCCGCAAACACCCTCACGGCAAGAGCGACGATAGGAGAAACCTTCGTCCTGCTCTTTAACCAGGGCCAGCACGTCCAGCACCATCAGGTCCTTACCACCGGTATCGACCTGGAATTCCTGCATGAACGGCGCAGCGTCCTGATCAGGGTTGTAGCGATAAACACTGACTTTCAACATGGCAGCCACCCTTAGTAAGTCCGAATCTTCGGTTCAAACGTCGGAACCGTCTTCGGCGAGAAGTTCACGGCACGCTTGGTTACGCGCTTGTCACCCGGGAAGTACAGGGTGTGGCACAACCAGTTTTCGTCGTCGCGGTCTTCATAGTCTTCACGAGCGTGAGCACCACGGGATTCTTTACGAACCTCGGCGGCGATCGCAGTCGCTTCAGCCACTTCCAGCAGGTTTTGCAGCTCAAGGGCTTCGATTCGAGCGGTGTTGAACGCCTGGCTCTTGTCGTTGATCTTGACGTTGGCGATGCGCGTACGCAGGTCAGCCAGCTGGGCGATACCTTTCTGCATGTATTCGCCGGTACGGAACACACCGAAGTAGTTCTGCATGCAGCTTTGCAGCTCTTTGCGCAGGGAGGCGACGTCTTCGCCATCGGTACGCGAGTTCAGGCCATCCAGACGTGCCAGGGCAGCGTCGATGTCGGACTGGCGTGGACGCGCGTAATCAACGCCTTCCTTCAGGGTCTGCTCCAGGAACAGGCCGGCGGCACGACCGAATACCACCAGGTCGAGCAGCGAGTTGCCGCCCAGACGGTTGGCACCGTGAACCGATACGCACGCCACTTCACCTACCGCGAACAGACCAGGGATGATCTGGTCAACGCCGTCGGCGTCCTGGGTGATCGCCTGGCCATGAATGTTGGTGGCAACGCCGCCCATCATATAGTGGCAAGTTGGAACAACCGGGATCGGCGCAACAGCCGGGTCAACGTGGGCAAAGGTCTTGGACAGCTCCATGATGCCTGGCAGACGGCTGTGCAGCACTTCTTCACCGAGGTGATCGAGCTTCAGCATCACGTGGTCGCCATCGGGACCACAGCCGTTACCGGCGATGATCTCTTTAACCATGGAACGGGCTACAACGTCACGACCGGCAAGGTCTTTGGCGTTCGGAGCATAACGCTCCATGAAGCGCTCGCCGTTCTTGTTGATCAGGTAACCACCTTCACCACGGCAACCTTCTGTAACCAGTACACCGGCGCCGGCGATGCCGGTCGGGTGGAACTGCCACATTTCGATGTCTTGTACCGGGACGCCTGCACGCAGGGCCATGCCGATACCGTCACCGGTGTTGATCAGGGCATTGGTAGTCGAAGAGTAGATACGGCCTGCACCGCCGGTCGCCAATACGGTGGCGTTAGCCCGCACGTAAGAGGTTTCGCCGGTTTCGATGCAGATAACGATCATGCCTACAAAGGCACCGTCTTCGTTCTTCACCAGGTCGACGCCGTAGTATTCGTTGAGGAATACGGTGCCGGCCTTCAGGTTGGCCTGGTACAGGGTGTGCAACAGCGCGTGACCGGTACGGTCGGCTGCGGCACAGGTACGAGCGGCCTGGCCACCCTTACCGAAGTCTTTCGACTGGCCGCCGAACGGACGCTGGTAGATGCGACCCTGTTCGGTACGGGAGAACGGCAGACCCATGTGTTCCAGCTCGAAGACCGCTTCCGGGCCTACGGAGCACATGTATTCGATAGCGTCCTGGTCACCGATATAGTCGGAACCCTTGACGGTATCGTACATGTGCCAGCGCCAGTCATCGTTTGGATCGGCGGAGGCGATGGCGCACGTGATGCCACCCTGGGCCGAAACGGTGTGGGAACGGGTCGGGAACACCTTGGTGATCACGGCAGTCTTGTGACCGCCCTGGGCCAGTTGCAGCGCAGCGCGCATGCCGGCACCGCCGCCGCCAATGATGATGGCGTCGAATGAAAGCGTATTAACTGTGTTAGCCATGAATCAGATACCCCAAAGAATCTGCACACCCCAGACGAAGTAAGCGAACATCGCGACGCCGCATACTGCCTGGAAGAGAAACCGTACTGCTGTCGCGGACTTGCCCAGCGCCATCGGCGTCAGGTAGTCGGTCGCGATGGTCCACATGCCAACCCAGGCGTGAGCGCCCAGGGCTACAAGGGCCAGCAGACTGAAGATGCGCATCCCGTTGTGAGCGAACAGGCCGTGCCATTGGGCGTAGCCAATGCCAGGGTTCGCCGCGAGGTACCCGATCAGGAAGATGAAATAAGCCGCGAGAACAACCGCAGACACACGTTGCGCCATCCAGTCATAGAGGCCCGAACGCGACAGGTTCGTAACGCTGGTTACCATATCCAAACTCCCGCCAGAACGATCAGCACCACGGAAATGGCGATGACGATTTTCGAGCCCAGCTTGCCGCCTTCCAGCGTCTCACCGATACCCATGTCCATGATCAAGTGGCGAATACCGGCCACAAGGTGATAAAGCAGAGCGGACAGGAGGCCCCAGGCGACGAATTTGGCCAGCGGACTGGTCAAGCATGCCTTCACCTCGGCGTACCCTTCTTCCGAACCCAGGGATTTGCTCAATGCATAAAGCATGATGCCCAGGCCAAGAAACAGGATGATGCCGGATACACGGTGCAGGAACGACGTTACGCCGGTGATGGGGAGTTTGATGGTCCTTAGGTCTAGGTTTACAGGTCGTTGGCTATTCACGGCTTTTTTTCACACTGAAGAGCCCCTAACAATCAGGGCAAAGTTGTTGGGGAGTGCACTGGTCAGGTAACCACCACCCAGGGAGTGCGACCCCCATCAAAACGGGCCCAAAAGCCCCTGGCGGTCGGAGGCCGAGTATAGACAGTTAGGCAACTAATGACAACGCGCACTCCTCACCCTAATAGCGCATTGCGCTGGCGGCATAAAAGGCGTAAATGGCAGGTAATTTCGAGGAAAAAGTACGGTTAAAGCCTTCTGGAGCAAGACTTTAGGCAAATTGACATCTGAATTTATCTCACTATAGTGGTGCGGGCCCTGCGTGGGGGGTCTGTCTGATGATTTGAAGCATAAATAGGAGGCCACATGGCTGACAAAAAAGCGCAGTTGATCATCGAGGGCGCAGCCCCCGTCGAGCTGCCCATTTTAACCGGCACCGTTGGTCCCGATGTTATCGACGTACGGGGCCTGACGGCCACGGGCCGTTTTACATTCGACCCAGGCTTCATGTCGACCGCCTCATGCGAGTCGAAGATCACCTATATCGACGGTGATAACGGTATCTTGCTGCACCGCGGCTACCCGATCGAACAGCTTGCTGAACAGTCGGACTACCTGGAAACCTGCTACCTGCTGCTTAATGGCGAATTGCCAACAGCTGAGCAAAAGGCCCAGTTTGTCAGCACCGTGAAGAACCACACCATGGTTCACGAGCAGTTGAAGACCTTCTTCAACGGCTTCCGTCGCGACGCCCACCCGATGGCCGTCATGTGCGGCGTAGTCGGCGCCCTGTCGGCCTTCTATCACGACTCCCTGGACATCAATAACCCGCAGCATCGCGAAATCTCCGCGATCCGCCTGGTTGCCAAGATGCCGACCCTGGCCGCAATGGTTTACAAGTACTCCATGGGCCAACCCATGATGTACCCGCGCAACGACCTGACGTACGCGGAAAACTTCCTGCACATGATGTTCAACACCCCGTGCGAGATCAAACCGATCAGCCCGGTGCTGGCCGCCGCGATGGACAAGATCTTCATCCTCCACGCCGACCACGAACAGAACGCCTCGACCTCTACCGTGCGCCTGGCGGGCTCTTCGGGTGCCAACCCGTTCGCCTGTATCGCCGCCGGTATCGCCGCACTGTGGGGCCCTGCCCACGGCGGTGCGAACGAAGCCGTATTGACCATGCTCGATGAAATCGGCGATGTCTCGAACATCGACAAGTTCATCGCCAAGGCCAAGGACAAGAACGATCCGTTCAAGTTGATGGGCTTCGGTCACCGGGTCTACAAGAACCGCGACCCGCGCGCCACCGTAATGAAGAAGACCTGCGACGAAGTGTTGAAGGAACTGGGCATCAAGAACGATCCACAACTCGAACTGGCCATGCGCCTGGAAGAGATCGCCCTGACCGACCCGTACTTCATCGAGCGCTCGCTGTACCCGAACGTCGACTTCTACTCGGGGATCATCCTCAAGGCGATCGGCATTCCAACCAGCATGTTCACCGTGATCTTCGCCCTGGCGCGGACCGTGGGCTGGATCTCCCACTGGAAAGAAATGCTCTCCAGCCCGTACAAGATTGGCCGTCCGCGCCAGCTGTACACCGGCTACGAGTCGCGTGACATCACCAAGCTGGAAGACCGCAAGTAAGCTGATCGCTACTTGGCCACACCGAAAACGGCCTCCTTTGATAGGGAGGCCGTTTTTATTTGTGCCGGATTTGAGAAACAGTTTTGTCGTATCTGTTACCAATAAAGGCAAAAAAAAGCCCCGATCTCACGACCGGGGCATTTTTTTGTAACTGTTACAGGCTTAGTGGCTAACCGCCCCACTCGCCCCCAGGCCAGTCTGCGAACGCACAAACTGCGGGAAGTACAGCGCACGCTCCTTCTCTGCCGCCGCCGACTTGTCGGTGATGGAGAAGAACCAGATGCCGATGAACGCAATGATCATCGAGAACAGCGCCGGGTACTCGTAAGGGAAGATCGCCTTCTCATGGTGCAGGATCGAGACCCAGATGGTCGGGCCGAGGATCATCAGGCCAACGGCACTGATCAAGCCCAGCCAGCCACCAATCATCGCACCACGGGTGGTGAGGTTTTTCCAGTACATGGAAAGCAGCAGCACCGGGAAGTTACAGCTGGCCGCAATGGAGAACGCCAGGCCCACCATGAACGCGATGTTCTGGCTTTCAAACAGGATGCCCAAGCCAATCGCCAGTACTGCCAGGGCGATGGTGGTGATCTTCGATACGCGAATCTCATCCTTCTCGTTGGCCTTGCCTTTCTTGATCACGCTGGCGTACAGGTCATGGGACACCGCCGAAGCACCCGCGAGGGTCAAACCGGCAACCACTGCCAGGATGGTGGCAAACGCCACGGCCGAGATGAAGCCCAGGAAGATACTGCCGCCCACCGCGTTGGCCAGGTGCACCGCCGCCATGTTGTTACCGCCGAGCAAGGCACCTGCAGCATCCTTGAACGCCGGGTTGGTGCTGACCAGCAGGATCGCGCCGAAGCCGATGATGAAGGTCAGGATATAGAAGTAGCCGATGAAGCCAGTGGCATACAGCACGCTCTTGCGCGCTTCCTTTGCGTCACTCACGGTGAAGAACCGCATCAGGATGTGCGGCAGGCCAGCGGTACCGAACATCAGTGCCAGGCCGAGGGAGAACGCCGAAATCGGGTCTTTCACCAGGCCGCCCGGGCTCATGATCGCTTCACCTTTAGGGTGAACCTTGATCGCCTCGGCAAACAGCATGTTGAAGTCGAAGTTGACGTGTTTCATCACCATCAGCGCCATGAACGAGGCACCGGACAGCAACAGCACTGCCTTGATGATCTGCACCCAGGTGGTCGCCAGCATGCCGCCGAACAACACATAGAGGCACATCAGGATGCCCACCAGGATCACCGCAACATGGTAATCAAGGCCGAACAGCAGCTGGATCAGCTTGCCCGCGCCGACCATCTGCGCGATCAGGTAGAACGCCACCACCACCAAAGAGCCACAGGCCGACAGGCTGCGGATCTGGGTTTGCCCCAGGCGATAGGACGCCACGTCGGCAAAGGTGTATTTGCCCAGGTTACGCAGGCGCTCGGCGATCAGGAACAGAATGATCGGCCAGCCCACCAGGAAGCCGATCGAGTAGATCAGGCCGTCGTAGCCGGAGGTGAACACCAGCGCGGAAATCCCCAGGAAGGAGGCTGCCGACATGTAGTCACCGGCAATCGCCAGACCGTTCTGGAACCCGGTGATCTTGCCGCCGGCCGCATAGTAGTCGGCCGCCGACTTGTTGCGCTTGGACGCCCAGTAGGTGATGCACAAGGTCGCGCCGACGAAGGCCACGAACATCAGGATCGCTGCGATATTCAGCGGTTGTTTATGCACTTCGCCGGTCAGTGCATCGGCCGCCCAAACGGCAGGTGCAAAGGCCGAAGCGCCGAGTACAGCCAATAGACGACGGATCATTGCGCAGCCTCCTTGAGAATCGCATTGTTCAAGTCGTCGAATTCGCCGTTGGCGCGTCGTACATAGATGCCAGTGAGGACGAAGGCCGACACAATCAGCCCGACCCCGATCGGGATCCCCCACGTGATGGACGAACCGGGGCTGATCTTGGCCCCCAGTATTTGCGGCCCATAGGCAATCAGAAGAATGAAAGCGGAGTAAAGCCCAAGCATGATTGCCGAGAGAATCCAGGCGAATCTTTCCCTTTTACTAACCAGCTCCTTGAAACGCGGGCTGTTTTGAATCGAGAGGTAAATGCTGTCGTTCATTGTTTTTATCCTCGCAGCACAGCTTTTTATTATTGGAACATATCCACTGTATGCGGCTGAGGAACAGGTTCCAGACGACCTTAGTAGTAGAAGGAGTGTAGCGAGGGATATTGAAGGCGCAGGAATAATTGCGGGGGCGAAATAATGTGGGAGCCGGGCTTGCCCGCGATGGGATCACCTCGATACATCAAGTGCACCGAGGCGTCTGCATCGCAGGCAAGCCAGCGCCCACAAGAGACTTACTTAGCAGTCCACTCGGCGACGCGCTCAGGGTGCTTGGCCACCCAGTCCTTGGCCGCCGCTTCAGGCTTGGCGCCCTCCTGGATCGCCAGCATGACTTCGCCGATTTCATCCTTGGAGGCCCACTGGAATTTCTTCAGGAACGCCACGACTTCCGGGGCTTTCTTTTCCAGGCCTTTGCTGCCGATGCTGTTGACGGTCTCAGCAGCACCATAAATTCCTTTTGGGTCGTCCAGGAAACGCAGTTTCCACTTGGCGAACATCCAGTGTGGCACCCAGCCGGTGACCGCAATGGATTCCTGTTTGTCTTCGGCACGGGTCAACTCGGCGATCATCGCCGCGCCCGAACTGGCTTGCAGCTTGTAGTCCAGGCCATAGGCCTTGATTGCTTCGTCGGTCTTGAGCATCACACCTGAACCGGCGTCGATACCCACGATCTTGTTCTTGAAGGTGGTGTCGGTCTTGAGGTCTTCGATGGATTTGGCTTTCACGTACTCAGGCACGATCAGGCCGATCTTGGCGTCCTTGAAGTTGGGGCCGTAGTCGACCACCTTGTCCTTGTTCTTGGCCCAGTATTCACCGTGGGTCACCGGCAACCAGGCGGAGAGCATGGCGTCGAGTTTGCCGGTGGCCACGCCTTGCCACATGATCCCGGTGGCGACCGCTTGCAGTTTCACGTCATAACCGAGCTTTTGCTTGATCACTTCTGCCGCCACGTGGGTGGTGGCGACACTGTCCGACCAGCCATCCACATAGCCGATGCTCAGGGTTTTGCTGTCGGCGCTGGCCAGTGTGGAGCTCATCGCAACTACCAGAGTGGCAGCTGCGCCCAAGAGTCGTCGCATCTTCATAGTGCTTCCCCGAAAGTGCTGCGCCCGGCGGATGCCGAGCGACGTCAACCTGTTGTTATGTGGTGCACCGCGCCCCCTTCACGCGCATCGATCACGTGGGTGCCTCATCAGTGGAGGGCTGACACTTCGATCATCAACCTGCTGCCACAAGCGACCTGCTCTGACTGCGACCTCAGGTAAGCAAGAAACGACATCACATCGCCAGCAGGATGATTTGTAGGACATTCACCGACGATCCCGCCCGAACTTTGCATGTCAAAATTATGCGGCCCCACTGGGACGGCTCAAATCCGGGTAAGATGCGCGCCTTTGCCCCCAGACGGCCTGATCATGCCCGCGACTGCACGTTTCCCGCTCCTGCCCTATTTATTTGCCCTGATCCTTGGTGTGCTGGCCCTCGGCGGCTATTGGTACGGCCTTGGCCAACCGGTGGTGCTGCCGGACGTGGCCAGCGCCAGCCACAAGCTGCAATGTGCGTCCTACACGCCCTTCGACAAAGACCAGTCGCCGTTCGACCAGCCGTTCAAACTGCGCCCCGAGCGCATGGACGCCGACCTGGCGTTGCTGGCCACCCGTTTCGAATGCATTCGCACCTACTCCCAGACCGGCCTTGAAGACTTGCCGGCACTGGCACGCAAACACGGCCTGAAGCTGATGAGCGGCGCATGGGTCAGCAGTGATCCGGTGGCCACCGCCAAGGAAGTCGAGGCACTGATCGCTTCGGCCAATGCCAACCCCGACGTCGTCACCTCGGTGATCGTCGGTAACGAAACCCTGCTGCGCAAGGAAGTCACCGCCGGGCAGTTGGTCAAGTTGATCCATCACGTCAAGGACCATATCAAGCAACCGGTCACCTATGCCGATGTGTGGGAGTTCTGGCTGCAACACCCGGAAATCGCCCCGGCCGTGGACTTCCTGACCATCCACCTGCTGCCGTACTGGGAAGATGACCCCTCGGGCATCGACCAGGCGCTCAAGCACGTGGGCGATGTGCGCCAGACCTTCGGCAACAAGTTCGCCCCCAAGGACGTGATGATCGGCGAGACCGGCTGGCCGAGCGAAGGCCGCCAGCGGGAAACGGCGGTGCCGAGCCGGGTCAACGAAGCGAAATTCATGCGCGGGTTCGTGGCCATGGCCGAAGCCAATGGCTGGCACTACAACCTGATCGAAGCCTTTGACCAGCCGTGGAAACGTGCCAGTGAAGGGGCGGTGGGTGGTTACTGGGGCCTGTTTGATGCGGACCGCCAGGACAAGGGCGTGCTCGCCGGCCCGGTGACCAATGTGCCGTACTGGCCGCTGTGGCTGGGGGTTGGCGGGATTATCCTGCTGGGCACGCTGCTGCTGGGTGGCCGCGTGCGCACGGCCCGGGCTGCGTTGTTGTTGCCATTGCTGGGCGCCGTGGCGGCCTGCTCGATCGGCACCTGGGCCGAGTTGAACCGGGTCACCGCGCGCTTCACGGATGAGTGGGTGTGGGCTGGATTGCTGGTGGCCTTGAACCTTGCGGTACTGGCTCACGCGGCCCTGGCGTTGAGTACGCGAGAAGGTTGGCGCGAACGCGCCTTCAACTGGCTGGAGCAGCGCGCTGGCTGGCTGGTGGCAATCGCCGGGTTTGCCGGTGCGGTCATGATGCTGGCGCTGGTATTTGACCCGCGTTACCGCAGCTTCCCGAGTGCCGCGCTGGTGCTGCCAGCGCTGGTGTACCTGGTGCGTCCGGTGAGCGGGCTGCGGCGGGAGATTGCATTGCTGGCGTTCATCATCGGTGCCGGTATTGCGCCGCAGTTGTTCCGTGAAGGGGTGATGAACCAGCAGGCGTGGGGTTGGGCGGTGGTGAGCCTGCTCATGGTTGCAGCATTGTGGCGTTGCTTGCGGGTGCGCAAGGCTTAAGACCGCTTTCGCGAGCAAGCCCGCTCCCACACTCGACCGCATTCCAAGGGATGTACTCGGTCAAATGT
>NZ_JACARZ010000093.1:0-276 GCF_013386315.1 Pseudomonas sp. P7779
GCCCTGAACAGGATCGCTTGCTCGCTGGCTTGAGTGCCGGATTGGGCGAGTTGAAGCTGGCCAATATCGGCAGTTCTTTGAAGTTTTGCCTGTTGGCTGAGGGCAGCGCCGATTGCTACCCGCGCCTGGCGCCCACCTCGCAGTGGGACACGGCGGCCGCGCAAGGGGTGCTGGACGGGGCGGGTGGGGAAGTGCTGGAGCTGGATGGGCAGCCTTTCAGTTACCCGGCGCGGGCGTCGTTGTTGAACCCGTTCTTCCTGGCATTGCCGGCTAAAG
>NZ_JACARZ010000093.1:348-30652 GCF_013386315.1 Pseudomonas sp. P7779
CGCCGATCAAAAATGTGGGAGCGGGCTTGCTCGCGAAGGCAGTGTGTCAGTCACCAGATGTATTGGCTGATCCGCCGCTTTCGCGAGCAAGCCCGCTCCCACATTTGTTATGTGTGCAGGACGTACTGCCCGGTAAAGGCCACGGCCCGCTCTTCACTGCCCTCGTTGACGATCCATGTCTCCAGCGCCAAGCGCGCCCGGCCATAACGCTTGTAGGTGGCGACGAATCGCTTCCACACCTTGTCATCAGGTGCCTGGCAAATCGCCGTCGCATCGGTGGTCACCGGCAGCGGATAACTGATCTGCCCTTCCTGAATCACGATATGCCCGTCTTCAATCCCTTCCTCACGCAACTGCAAATGCAGCCAGCCCCAACCTGCCAGCACGGCGCCGCAATACAGGCTGCCGCCAAACATGGTGCTCTTGTGGTTGATGTTGGCGTCGAGCGGCAAGCGCAGTTGCAGCTGCCGGTCCTGCCAGTCGATAACCTTGAGGCCCATTTCCCGGGTCAGGGGAATGTCGTGGTGAAGGATCGATTCCAGGTAACGGCTATCGCGACTCATGGTGGCCTCATGGCAGGGGGAAAAGGGTCATTCGTCGTCAGCGTGACTGTTGCCGCTGTCAGCGAAGTTCAGCCCGTGCTTGCGCAGTTTGTCGTGCAGGGTTTTACGCGGCACGCCCAATGCCTCGGCGAGGCTGCGCATGGAATTGTGGGTGCGCGCCAGTTCGGCGGCGATCAGGCTTTTTTCAAACTGTTCGACCTGTTCGCTCAAGCCGCCGGGCGTGCTGGTGAGGATCCCCGGCGAGGGGCTGTCCGGGGTGCTGTCCAGCGCCAGTTCGAGGCCCAGGGCGAAACGCTCGGCGGCGTTTTGCAGCTCGCGCACATTGCCCGGCCAGCTGTGACGCAACAACAGCGCGCGCTGGCCCGGTTGCAGCTCTTTCATCGGTAGCCCGTGGCGCGTGCTGGCTTCGTCGGCAAAGTGCTGGAACAGCATCAACGCATCCTCACCCCGTTCGCGCAGCGGTGGAATGCGCAGCGGCGCAACGTTGAGGCGGTAATACAAGTCCGCCCGGAAGCGCCCCTGGTCGGCGGACTGGCGCAGGTCTTCCTTGGTGGCGGCGATGATGCGGATATCCAGCGGGATCAGCTGGTTGCCCCCCAGACGCTCCACCACACGCTCCTGCAACAGCCGCAGCAGCTTGACCTGCACATCCAGGCTCATGCTTTCGATTTCGTCGAGAAACAGCGTGCCGCCGTTGGCGAATTCGAATTTGCCGATGCGCCGCTTCTGGGCGCCGGTAAAGGCCCCGGGCTCATGCCCGAACAACTCGCTTTCCACCACCGACTCGGCCAGGGCGCCGGCGTTGATCGCCACAAACGGGCCGCTGCGGCGGTTCGACAGATCGTGCAGCGCACGCGCTACCACTTCCTTGCCGGCACCGGTTTCACCGAGGATCAGCACATCAGCCTTGGTCGCCGCCAGCGCGCCAATCTGCTCGCGCAGGCGCAGCATTTGCGGGGAGTGGCCCACCAGGCGTGTACTCAATTGCTGACGGTCGCTCAGGGCCAGGCGCAGGCTGCGGTTGTCCAGCACCAGACGGCGCAGGGCCAGGGCGCGGCGCACGCTGTCGAGCAGGGCGTCACTGGCGAAGGGTTTTTCCAGGAAGTCGTAGGCGCCGGTGCGCATCGCCTGCACCGCCAGTGGCACGTCGCCGTGGCCGGTGATCAGCAGTACCGGCAGCTCCGGGTCCTGGGCGTGGAGTTCCTTCAACAGTTCCAGGCCGTCCATGCCGGGCATGCGGATGTCGCTCACCACAACCCCCGGCCAATCCCGGGACAGGCGCGCGGTCAGGCCCTGGGCTTCGCCGAGGGTCAGGACTTTCAGCCCGGCCAGGTCCAGGGTCTGGCAGAGGGCCTGACGCAGGTGTGGATCATCGTCGATCAACACCACCTGAATCTGGTTATCGATATTCATACACTGCGGTCCTCGGACGGTTGCAGACTGACACCCGGTGCTCCGGCGCGCAGTTTCAAGGTTAACAGTGCGCCGCCTTCCTTGTGGTTGGCGAACAACAGTTCACCGCCAAAGGCGCGCATCAGGGTGTCGCAGATCGCCAGGCCCAGCCCCAGGCCCTGGGTGCGGGTCTTGGTGGTGTAGAAGGGCTCGCTGGCGCGGCCCAGGGCTTCCATGCAGAAACCCGGGCCGTTGTCGCGAATGTACAGGTTGACGCCCTGTTCGGTGGTTTGGGCACTCAGCCAGAGTTTGCGCGGCGGGCCTTTTTCGGTCAGGGCGTCCAGAGCGTTGGCCAACAGGTTGCCCAGCACCTGGCGCAGGCGGGTTTCGCCGGCCGCCACCCACAAGGTGGCCTCGGGCAGGTCGCGGATCAGTTCCACTTCCATTGCCCGCCGCCGCTTGGCCAGCAGCGCCAGGGCATCGTCCAGGGCCGGTTGCAGGGCCACGCTTTCCGGCGCATGCCGGTCGCGTCGGGCGAAGGCGCGCAAGTGGGCGATGATCGAGGCCATGCGCCCGGTCAACTCGCTGATCAGCTTGAGGTTGCCACGGGCGTCGTCGGTGCGCTCATGGTCGAGCAAAATCCCGGCGTTTTCCGCGTAGCTGCGAATCGCCGCCAGCGGTTGGTTGAGCTCGTGGCTGATGCTGGCCGACATGGTGCCCAGCGCGGAAAGTTTGCCTGCCTGCACCAGGTCATCCTGAGCCCGCACCAATTCCTGCTGGGCATGTTCGCGTTCCAGCACTTCCTGCTTCAGCCGTCGGTTGAGGCCTTCCAGGTCGCTGGTCCGCTCGATCACGCGCATCTCCAGCTCGCGACGGGCCTTGGCTTCGAAGGCGATGCGTTCCAGGTAGTGACGACGGCGCTGCATCATCAGGCCGAGCAACAGCATCAGCACCAGCAAGGCGGCGCCACCCACCGCGACCACGGTGCGCACCGGGCGGCTGATCAAGGTGCGCGGCGCGAGAATCTCGACTTTCCAGCCGGTTTCGGCGATGTCGGTGGATTGGCGCACCCACGCCGTCGGGCTGAGGCTCAGCGGCTGCGGGTCGCGGGTCGGATAGGGCTGGATGGCGATGATGGCGCGGCGTTCTTCATCCGTCAGCGGCCGGGTGGCACGGAAGCGCCATTGCGGGCGCGAGGTCAGGATCACCACGCCGTTGTGGTCGGTGACCAGCAGTTGTTCGGGGGTGTTGCCCCACAGGCTTTCGGTGTGGTCCAGGTCGACCTTCACCACCAGCACACCGATGATCTTGTCGCCATCGCGTACGGCGGCGGCGAAGAAGTAACCGCGCTTGGCCGAGGTTGTGCCCAGGCCGAAGAAGCGCCCGAGGCGCCCGGCCATGGCTTCGCTGAAGTAGGGGCGAAAGGAAAAATTACGCCCGACGAAGCTGTCCTGCTTGTCCCAGTTGGACGCGGCGAGGGTCTTGCCGGTGGTGTCCATCAGGTACATCACTTCCACCCCGGCCTGGGCGGCGACGTCCTTGAGCAGGTGGTTGGCGTTGACCAAGTTGGTGCTGACGTGAGGCGCGTCGATGGCGGTGCGCAGGGCCGGCAGGTCACCGAGGATTTGTGGCAACACTTCGTAGCGGTGCAGGGTGCCCAGCAGGTTGGCGACGTACAGGTCCAGCGTCTGGCGGTTCTGGCCGGCCAGTTCGTTGCGGTAATAACGCTCGGCCAAGTGCTCCAGCGGCCACAACAGCGGTGCCAGGCATAGCGCCAGCAATGCCAGGCTGCGCCAGCGGGGTCTTCGCGGAAGGGGTGGAGTCATGGGAGTCATGCGCCTGTGGGTACAGGCGCATTATGCCTAGTGCTGCTCGGCAAGACACTCGCGCAATGCGTCATGCCACTGCGGTTGCGAGACATGCCATTGCTGTTGCAGGCGGCTGCAATCGAGGCGCGAGTTCAGCGGGCGCCTGGCCGGCGTTGGATAGGCGCTGGAGGGAATCGCTTCCAGCTCGGCGCAGGCACGACCGTTGGCCCGTAGTTGCTCGCCGATGGCCTGGGCAAAGCCGAACCACGAGGTCTCGCCCTGGGCCGTCAGGTGGTAGACACCCCAATCACCGGCCTGGCCCGCCTGCCAGCGCTCGATCAGTGCACGGGTGCTGTTGGCGATGGTCCCGGCCCAGGTCGGCGCGCCGATCTGGTCGGCGACGATGCGCATCTGCGGTTTTTCCTGCAGCAGGCGTTGCATGGTCAGCAGGAAGTTCTTGCCGTGGGTCGAGTAGACCCAGCTGGTGCGCAGGATCAGGTGTTCACCGCCGACGGCCGCGATCGCCTGTTCGCCCGCCAGCTTGCTTGCGCCATAGACGCCCAGCGGGTTGGTTGCGTCGTCCTCGTTGTAGGGCGCGGCCTTGCTGCCGTCGAACACGTAGTCGGTGGAATAGTGAATCAGCGGAATGCCCAGTGCCTTGGCTTCCTCGGCGAAAATCCCGGGCGCGGTGGCGTTGATGGCGAAGGCCACGTCCGGCTCGCTCTCGGCTTGATCGACGGCCGTATGGGCGGCTGCGTTGATGATCAGGCCCGGGCGATGGGCGCGTACCTGGTCGCGGATCTGCTCGGGATGCGCCAGGTCCAGTTGATCGCGGCCCAGCACGATCAACTCGCCCAGGCCCCGGAGACGTTGTTGCAACTCCCGGGAGACTTGGCCATGTTGGCCGCTGATAAGGATTTTCATGGGAACAGGTCGGCCTCTTGCAGGCTTTTCCCGGCCTGGTCCTTGGCAGACAGTTGCGGCGTCTCCGTCAGTTCCCAGTCGATGGCCAGCGTCGGGTCGTTCCAGAGGATGCAACGCTCGGCGCTCGGCTGGTAGTAATCGGTAGTCTTGTAGAGGAACTCGGCGTAGTCGCTCAGCACCACAAAGCCGTGGGCGAAACCTTCCGGTACCCACAACTGGCGATGGTTATCGGCGCTAAGCCGCACGCCCACCCATTGCCCGAAGTTGGGCGAGCTGCGGCGGATGTCGACGGCCACATCCAGCACTTCGCCGGCGATGACGCGCACCAGTTTGCCCTGGGTATGTTCGAGCTGGTAATGCAGGCCGCGCAGCACGCCTTTTTGCGAGCGCGAGTGGTTGTCCTGCACGAAATCACGCTTGAGCCCGGTGGCCTCTTCGAAGGCGCGGGCGTTGAAGCTTTCGTAGAAAAAGCCGCGCTCGTCACCGAACACTTTCGGTTCGATGATCAATACGCCCGGCAACGACGTGTCGGTGACCTTCATTTTTGCTCCCCGGCCAGTGAATACAGGTATTGGCCGTAGCCGGTCTTGCCGAAGTACTTGGCCCGCTCCAGCAAGTGGTCACGGTCGATCCAGCCGTTCTCGTAGGCGATTTCTTCCAGGCACGCCACTTTCAAACCCTGGCGGTGCTCGATGGTCTGCACATACGTCGAGGCCTCAAGCAGGCTGTCGTGGGTGCCGGTGTCGAGCCAGGCGAAACCACGGCCGAAGCGCTCCACGTGCAGGTCGCCACGATTGAGGTAGGCGTTGTTGACGTCGGTGATCTCCAGCTCGCCCCGTGGCGATGGCTTGACTGCCTTGGCGATCCTGATCACGTCGTTGTCGTAGAAATACAGGCCGGTCACCGCGTAGCTCGACTTTGGCTTGGCTGGTTTTTCCTCGATGGACAGCGCGCGGCCCTGGCTGTCGAAGTCGATCACGCCGAAACGCTCCGGGTCCTTGACCCAGTAACCGAATACCGTGGCGCCAGATGGGCGTTCGGCAGCCGTGCGCAGTTGTTCGCCGAAGTGCTGGCCGTGGAAGATGTTGTCGCCCAGGATCAGGCATACCGGGTCATCGCCGATAAACTCTTCGCCAATCAAAAACGCCTGGGCCAGGCCGTCCGGGGACGGCTGCTCCGCATAAGTGAACCGCACGCCAAACTGGCTGCCATCGCCCAACAGGTTGCGGTATTGCGGCAGGTCTACCGGGGTGGAGATCACCAGGATTTCCTTGATCCCGGCCAGCATCAGCACCGAGATCGGGTAGTAGATCATCGGCTTGTCATACACCGGCAACAGTTGCTTGGAAACGCCCAGGGTAATGGGGTGCAAACGCGTGCCGGAGCCACCGGCCAGTACGATTCCCTTCATCATGCGATCAGATCCTTAAAGTCGGTGTTGCCCAGTCGTTCGCCTTGATAACTGCCGTCCTGGACCCTGCGGCACCATTCCAGGTTATCGAGGTACCACTGCACGGTTTTGCGCAGGCCGGTTTCAAAGGTTTCCTGCGGAACCCAGCCCAGCTCGCGTTCGATCTTGCTGGCGTCGATCGCATAGCGCTGGTCGTGGCCCGGGCGATCCTTGACGAAAGTGATCAGGTCAGTGAATTTCTCCACGCCCGCCGGGCGTTGTGGTGCCAGTTCTTCCAGCAGGCCGCAGATGCTGCGCACCACGTCGATATTCTTCTGCTCGTTATGGCCGCCGATGTTGTAGGTCTCGCCTACCACACCTTCAGTCACCACTTTGAACAGCGCGCGGGCGTGGTCTTCGACGAACAGCCAGTCGCGCACTTGCAGGCCGTCGCCGTACACCGGCAATGGTTTACCTGCGAGGGCGTTGAGGATCACCAGCGGAATCAGCTTCTCGGGAAAGTGGAACGGCCCGTAGTTGTTCGAGCAATTGGTCAACAGCACCGGCAGGCCGTAAGTGCGCTGCCAGGCGCGTACCAGGTGATCGGACGCGGCCTTGCTGGCCGAGTACGGCGAGCTTGGGGCGTAGGGCGTGGTTTCGGTGAACAGGTCATCGACGCCGTGCAGGTCGCCATACACTTCATCGGTGGAGATGTGGTGGAAGCGGAAGGCACTCTTGGCCGGTTCTTCCAGCTTCTGCCAATAACCGCGTGCGGCCTCCAGCAGGCTGTAGGTACCGACGATATTGGTCTGGATAAAATCCGACGGGCCGTCGATGGAACGGTCCACATGAGACTCGGCCGCCAGGTGCATGATCGCGTGGGGCTCAAAGCGCGCCAGTACGGCGCTGACGGTGGCCTGGTCGATGATATCGGCCTGGACGAACTCGTAGCGGCTGTTGCTCGCGATGCTGGCCAGCGACTCAAGATTGCCGGCGTAGGTCAATTTGTCCAGGTTGAGCACTTCGTGCCCGGTGTGTTGAATCAGGTGCCGGATCAGAGCGGAGCCGATGAATCCGGCGCCGCCGGTGATGAGAATGCGCATGTCGGAGGCCCTTTTCCTTAGACAGACATTAAGCGAATGGAGCATAGCTTGAGTTGTGGAGCCAGGTGGTGCAAGGGGCCACAGTCAGATTGACGGCACTGCGCGGGACTAGGGGTTGCGTAACCCCCGTCAACAATGGCGATATAAGCGCCTGATAAAAAAGCCAGGGGTCTTCACATGTTGCTCGCCACGTTGATTCATCGCGCCAGCCTGCCTTGCCCGCAAGTCGGGCCTGTGCCTGCGACGCAGCTACTTGAGCAGCATTACGGCCTGGGTGGGGCGTTGCAGTCCCTCGGCAGCCAGCAAGACCTCAATTACCGTATCGACAGCGAGCGTGGCCGCTTTGTGCTGAAAATCTGCCGGGGCGACTACGCCGCCGTCGAGTTGCAGGCCCAGCACGCAGCCCTCAAGCATCTGCAGGAACATTCGGATGTACGGGTGCCCAAGGTGATCTCGTCGCTTGCTGGCGAAAAACTGCTGACCGAGACCGTCGCCGGGCAAACCGTGCACCTGCGGTTGCTGGACTACATCGACGGCCAGCCGCTGACCCATCTGCCCCATCTGGGGCGCGAGGTGATCGCAGGCTTCGGCGAACTCTGCGGGCGGATGAGCCAGGCGCTGGCCGACTTCGAGCATCCGGGCCTGGAACGTACCCTGCAATGGGACCCACGCCATGCCCTTGAGCTGATCACTCATTTGCTGTCGACCCTCGAAAACCTCCCGCATCGGGCCGGGCTGGAGCGCGTGGTGGAGCAGGTCGGGCAGCGTCTGCGGCCGTTGGCCGACCGCCTGCCCTGGCAAGCCGTGCACATGGACATCACCGATGACAACGTGGTCTGGCAGCGTGATGCCCAGCGGCATTGGCAGATTGAAGGCGTGATCGATTTTGGCGACCTGGTGCGCACCTGGCGCATTGCCGACCTGTCGGTGACCTGCGCGGCGCTGCTGCATCATGCCGAGGGTGATCCGTTCGCGATCCTGCCGGCGATCCAGGCGTGCCACCGGATCACGCCGTTGCAGCGCGAAGAGTTGCAGGTGCTATGGCCGCTGATCGTCGCGCGGGCCGCGGTGTTGGTGCTGAGCAGCGAACAGCAGCAACGCCTGGACCCGGATAACGCGTACCTGTTGAAGAATGCCGAGCATGAGTGGGAAATTTTCCACGTAGCCACCTCGGTGCCCTTTGAATTGATGGAGGCGGCGATCCTGAACTGCGTCGGTGCCGAATTGCCGCCGATTGTCGGTGAAGGCTTCGCGCCTTTGTTGCCGGGGCTCGTTGGGCGTGAATTCGCGTTGATCGATCTGGGCGTGCTCAGCCCGCATTTCGAGGCCGGTAACTGGGAGCAGGAGGGCATTGATCGCCGATTGCTGGAACAAGCGGCCGTGGTCCATGGCCTGGCAGCCAGTCGTTATGGTCAATACCGTCTGTCCCGCACCCAACCCGACAGTGCCGTGGAGCCGGACACCTTCGCGCTTCACGTAGAACTGCACATGCCCTTGGGCGCCACGGTGGAAGCACCGTTCGCCGGCACCTTGCGCTATGGCGCCGACGGCCTGCTGAGCCTGCATAGCGCCCAGTTGAGTGTTCGGTTGTGGGGCGTGAACGCCTTGTTGAAGCACGGCGCCGCAGTGGTAAAAGGCCAGGTAATCGGCGACGTGGTCGCGCCGCTGACAGTACAACTGTGCCGCGCCGAGCTTGAGCCACCGCTGTTCTGCACGCCTTCCCGGGCGGCGGCATGGCAAACGCTCTGCCCATCCCCGGCTACCTTGCTGGGACTGGCCTGCGACGCCGAGCCGGAGCTGGACCCCGAAGCCCTGCTGGCGCGTCGGGACGCCAGCTTCGCCCGCTCGCAGAAGCACTATTACGTCGACCCGCCGCGCATCGAGCGCGGCTGGCGCAACCACCTGATCGACATGCAGGGCCGTTCCTACCTCGACATGCTCAACAACGTCGCCGTCCTCGGCCACGGTCATCCGCGCATGGCCGAGGTGGCAGCGCGGCAATGGTCGCTGCTCAACACCAACTCGCGCTTCCACTATGCGGCGATTGCCGAATTCTCCGAGCGTTTGCTGGCGCTGGCGCCGGACTCCATGGACCGGGTGTTCCTGGTCAACAGCGGTACCGAGGCCAACGACCTGGCGATTCGCCTGGCCTGGGCCTACAGCGGCGGGCGCGACATGCTCAGCGTGCTGGAGGCGTACCACGGCTGGTCGGTGGCGGCGGATGCGGTGTCGACCTCGATTGCCGACAACCCCCAGGCCTTGAGCAGCCGCCCGGACTGGGTGCACCCGGTGACCGCGCCGAATACCTATCGCGGCGAGTTTCGCGGGCAGGACAGCGCCCCCGACTACGTACGCAGCGTGGAACACAACCTGGCGAAAATCGCCGCGCAGAATCGCCAGCTGGCGGGTTTCATTTGCGAGCCGGTGTACGGCAATGCCGGCGGGATTTCTTTGCCGCCGGGATATTTGCAGCAGGTGTACGCGCTGGTTCGTGAGCAGGGCGGCGTGTGCATCGCCGACGAAGTGCAGGTGGGCTACGGCCGCATGGGGCATTTCTTCTGGGGCTTTGAAGAGCAGGGCGTGGTGCCGGACATCATCACCATGGCCAAGGGCATGGGCAATGGCCAGCCGTTGGGCGCGGTGATCACCCGCCGGGAAATCGCCGAGGCGCTGGAGGCCGAGGGTTACTTCTTCTCCTCATCGGGAGGCAGCCCGGTGAGTTGCCGGATCGGCATGGCGGTGCTGGATGTGATGGAGGAAGAAAAGCTGTGGGAAAACGCCCAGGAGGTGGGCGGACACTTCAAGGCGCGGTTGGAGGCGCTGGTCGAGCAGTATCCATTGGTGGGCGCGGTGCATGGTTCCGGGTTTTACCTGGGGCTGGAATTGGTCCGCGATCGACAGACCCTGGAACCGGCCACCGAAGAGACCGCGCTGCTGTGTGACCGGCTGCGGGAACTGGGGATCTTCATGCAGCCCACCGGCGACTACCTGAACATCCTCAAGATCAAGCCGCCGATGGTCACCTCACGGCACAGTGTGGATTTCTTCGTCGACATGCTGGCGAAGGTTCTGGAGGAAGGCTTGTAACAATAAACTCGATTGTTATCGGTAAAATTTGATCATTTTTCGATGAGTGGATATTTATTAGCTTCAAAAGCCGATTTTTATCCGCTATAAAGGCGTCCACTTGCCCGCCGCCGAGGAGATGATTCATGAGCCGTATCGTTACCGTTGCCGCGACCCAGATGGCTTGTTCCTGGGACCTTGATGCCAATCTCGAAACCGCTGAAAGGCTGGTGCGTGAGGCCGCCGCCAAGGGCGCGCAGATCATCTTGATCCAGGAACTGTTCGAGGCCCCGTACTTCTGCCAGAAGCCGAACCCGGACTACCTGCAACTGGCGACCACGGTTGAAGATAACGTCGCGATCAAGCACTTCCAGAAGGTCGCCCGGGAACTGCAGGTGGTGTTGCCCATCAGTTTCTATGAACTGGCCGGCCGCGCGCGTTTCAACAGCATTGCGATCATCGACGCTGACGGCTCCAACCTCGGGATTTATCGGAAAAGCCACATCCCGGACGGCCCGGGCTACCATGAGAAGTATTACTTCAACCCCGGCGACACCGGCTTCAAGGTGTGGAACACCCGCTATGCGAAGATCGGCGTGGGCATCTGCTGGGACCAGTGGTTCCCGGAAGCCGCCCGCAGCATGGCGCTGCAAGGCGCGCAAATCCTGTTCTACCCGACCGCCATCGGCAGCGAGCCCCACGACAAGACAATTTCGTCCCGTGACCACTGGCAGCGGGTACAGCAAGGCCATGCCGGCGCCAACCTGATGCCGGTGATCGCCAGCAACCGCATCGGTAACGAGGAGCAAGACGGCTACGAGATCACCTTCTACGGCTCGTCCTTCATCGCCAATCAGTTCGGCGAGAAAGTAGAAGAACTCAACGAAACCGAAGAAGGCATCCTGGTGCACCGCTTCGATCTCGATGAACTTGAACACATTCGCAGCGCCTGGGGTTCGTTCCGCGACCGCCGTCCGAACCTGTATGGTGCGCTTAAAACCCTCGACGGTTCCCTGGAGTCCTGAATCGCCATGACCACTTTGCACAGCACCCCCCGCGCCGACGGCTTCTACATGCCTGCCGAATGGGCGCCACAGACCCAGACCTGGATGATCTGGCCCGAACGCCCGGACAGCTGGCGCCTGGGCGGCAAGCCGGCGCAGGCCGCCCATGTGGCGGTGGCCAAGGCCATCGCACGTTTTGAACCGGTGACCGTGGCGGTCTCGGCCGGCCAGTACGAAAACGCCCGGGCGCGCCTGGACGTGCCGAATATTCGCCTGGTGGAAATGTCCAGCGACGACGCCTGGGTACGCGATACCGGGCCGACCTTCGTGATCAACAACAGCGGTGAAGTGCGCGGTGTGAACTGGGACTTCAACGCCTGGGGCGGTTTTGATGGTGGCTTGTACTCGCCGTGGAACCGCGACTCCCAGGTGGGCGGCAAGATCCTCGAGATCGAGCGCAGCCCGCGTTATCGCACCGAAGGGTTTGTGCTGGAAGGCGGTTCGATCCACGTCGACGGCGAAGGCACCCTGATCACCACCGAAGAATGCCTGCTTAACCGCAATCGCAACCCGCACCTGCAGCGTGAGGAAATCGAAGCGGTGCTCAGCGCCAACCTGGCGGTGGATAAGATCATCTGGCTGCCGGATGGCCTGTTCAACGACGAAACCGATGGGCATGTGGATAACTTCTGCTGCTACGTACGCCCAGGCGAAGTGTTGCTGGCCTGGACCGACGACCCGCAAGACCCGAACTATGCGCGCTGCCATGCCGCCATGGACGTACTGCAAAGCAGCACCGACGCCCAGGGCCGCTCGTTCACAGTGCATAAAATGCCGATCCCGGGGCCGCTGTACGCCACCGAGGAAGAATGCGCAGGCGTGGACCCGGTAGACGGCACCCAGGAGCGCAATCCCACCGTGCGGTTGGCCGGTTCCTACGTCAACTTCCTGATCGTCAACGGCGGCATCATCGCGCCGAGTTTCGACGACCCGCTGGACAGCCGCGCCAAGGAGATTCTGCAGAAGCTGTTCCCGCAGCATGAAGTGGTGATGGTGCCTGGCCGCGAACTGTTACTGGGGGGCGGTAACATCCACTGCCTGACCCAGCAGCAGCCGGCGCCGCACAAAAACTGAGTGCACTTGTAACAGCCTGGTGCCGGGTTTAACGGCAATCGAGTGCGCCATGTTTTGCGCGCTCACGGAAAGCCCGCGGCCCGTCAGGTTCGCGGGCTTTTTTGTGTGCAAGTGCCGACAAACCGGGCACATTGGCATAGCTCTTGTATCGCTGTTGCGACACACAGCACGGTGTATGACTAAGCGGTTCTGTCATAAACCTTGAGTAAGTTAGCCGCTCATGCCGTCGGAGAGAGCGCTGAAATGAATGCCGATATCAACCTGATGTACACGCGCACGTTCCACCCTTTGCGGGTGAACGGTGATGCGATCCACGCGCTGGCGCTCTGGTTGAAGGCAAACGGTTCGCGGCAGATCAGGACGCCCGACCCGCGCCGGGTGATGAGCGAACGGTACCCGGCGGGGCTGTTCAGCGAGGACGAGGTGCAGGCGTTGTGTGAATTGATGCAAGGCTGACGGTTGTTTTCAATGTTGCACTGGACCTTGTGGCGAGGGAGCTTGCTCCCGCTGGGCTGCGCAGCAGCCCCAAAACAGATCATCGAGTTCTATCTGAAAAAACACAGTCGCCTATTTTGGGGGCGCTTCGCACCCCAGCGGGAGCAAGCTCCCTCGCCACGCAAGCCTGTTAGAAACTGTAGGTTCCGGTCACCACCAGGCTGCGCGGGTCGCCGAACTGAATCTGCGCCGCACTCGTCGCTGACGCGTAGTATGTCTTGTCGCTGATATTGTTCAGCGCCGCCCGCACATCCCATTCCTTCTGCCGGAACCCGGCCAGTGCGTCCCAACGGCCATAACCCGGCAACGCCACCGTGTTGGCGTTATCCGCATAACGCTCACCCACCAGCGTCAGCCCGGTTTCCGCGTACCAGCCCATCTCCGGTTTCCAGGTGACGAACAGGCTCGCGTTGCGCTTGGCCACGTCGCTGATGCGCTTGCCTTCAAAGCCATTGTTGTCTTTCACCACCGTGGCGTCCTGCAGGCCGACGCCACCGCGCACGTACCAGTTGCCGACGACCTTGCCGGTAGCGGTCAACTCCACGCCACGGGAACGCTGCTCGCCGCTGAGCAGGGTGATGGTCGGGTCCAGCGGGTCGCGGGTGCGGCGGTTGTAGAGCTCCAGTTCATACACCGCCAGGGTGGTGCTCAGGCGGTCGTCGAGCCAGTCGCTCTTGACCCCGATTTCCTTCTGTTTGGTCAGCTCCGGGCTCAGGTCGTTGGCGTTGCCCGTGGCATTGGGCGTGATGCCGATCAGGCCGCCGCCGGTCGGCGAGAACGTCTTGCTCCACGAGGCATAGAACGAATGGTGTTCCAGCGGCGTCCAGACCAGGCCCACGCGCGGGCTGGTGCTGTGGCTCACGACCTGTTCCGAGGCGTTGGTCAGCTTGTTGGTGGACTCCACATCAAAGCGGTCATAGCGCAAGCCGGCGAGCAGTTGCCATTGATCGTTCAGGCGCAGTTGGTCCTGCACATACACGCCCTGGCTTTGCGCTTCGGTGTGACTGCTGCTGAATGCCGGCAAGCGACCGTAGTGGCGCAGGTCCGGGTTGGGGTTGTACACATCCACGCTCGGCACAGCGGCGAGCGGCGCTCGATAGAGTTTCGGGTCACGGCGCTGGTTGCCCAATTCCACTCCGGTGAGCAAGCGATGCTCCAGGCCGAAGGTGGTGAAGCCGCCTTCCAGTTCGACGTTGTTGAGGATGTTGCGGGTGGTCAAGTCCTGCTGCCAGCGCTGGCGCCCGACCTTGCCGGTTTTTGGGTCGTAGCTGACGGCGTAGGTGTTATCGAAGTCGCTGTCTAGGGTGAACACGCCCAACGTATGGCGCAGTTGCCAACTGTCGTTCAGCTCATAGGCAAGCCGCGAACGCAGGGATTGGGACGTGTCGTCGATGTAATCGCGCTTGTCACCATAAGTGGTGCCGCGGCTGACATCCGCCGGCCGCCCATTGACCCCGGGAATGCCCCGGTCCGGCGTGCGGTTGTAGCGGCTGTATTCGTACTGCACCAGCCAGTTCAGGTCGGGGCTCAGTTGCCAGCTCATGGACGGCGCAAACAGTTGGCGATTGCCGCTGACGCCGTCGCGGAAACTGTTGTTGTCCTGGTTGCCCATGTTCAGGCGCAGGCTGATGGTGTCGGTGGGGTCGGTGCTGAGGTCGGCGTACAGGCTGCGCAAATCATTGCTGCCGCCCTGGGCCTCGATGCTGGAGGCGCGACCGGCCTGGGGCAGCTTGCTCACACGGTTGACGATGCCGCCCTGGCCGCCGCGGCCGTACAACACGGCTGCCGGGCCCTTGAGTACTTCGATGCGTTCGATGTTGTGCAGGTCGCGCACGTATTGGCTGTCGTCGCGAACGCCGTCCAGGTAGAAGTCGTTGCTGGCGTCGAAGCCGCGGATGCGCAGGCTGTCGAACCGTGTGTCGGCGCCGCTGCTGACGTTGGGTATACCGCTCAAGGCCTGGCCCAGGTCATTGGTGCCGTAGGAACGCAGGTTGTCGGTTTTTACCGAGTCGATGGCCTGGGGCACATAACGCACGGGTGTGGCGGTGCGGGTGGCGGTGCTGGTTTCCTTGACGCGCGGGTCGTCCTCGTCAGCTTCGGCGCTCACGGAGGTTTCCGGCAGGACAGTGGCAGCGCAGGTAAATCCGGCAGACAGCAGGACAGAGAGCCCAAGGGTCATGGGCGTCAGGCGAAGGGCAGGCATCGGGGTGTGTATCCAAAAAGGTTGGCAGAATAAAAGCGCGTTAATGGTAATGCTTACTATTTGCGCAGGTTATCTATTCCTGGGCGGACCTTTCTGAAAAATGTTACGGCGTATGTTTTTCAAGGGTATTCGACCGATTCTCGAAACAGTCTGAAAGCCGATCCGGGGTTTTTCCCAATTGTGCGTAAGACTAATCTGCCTGGCATCAATATCCATCGGAGCCCGTCATGTCGGCAGCCACACTTCACTACATTTACGACCCGCTGTGCGGCTGGTGTTACGGCGCCGAGCCGCTCCTGAGCGCCGCCCGGAGCGTGTTACCGATCCAGTTGCATGGCGGCGGCATGATGACCGGCGCGAATCGCCAATCCGTATCGCCGCAGTTGCGTGACTACGTAATGCCCCACGACCGGCGCATCGCCGAGTACACCGGGCAACCGTTTGGCGAAGCGTATTTCGAAGGTTTGTTGCGGGACCACGGTGCGGTGTTCGATTCAGCCCCGCCGACCAGCGCCGTGCTGGCCGCAGAAAAAATCGCCGGTCGCGGGCTGGAATTATTGGCGCGTCTGCAAACGGCGCACTACGTCGAAGGTCGCCGAATTGCCGATAAGGACGTGCTGCTGACCCTGGCCGAATCCATCGGTTTGGATCCCCAAGCCTTCACCGCCGCTTTCAGTGAAATCCTTGGCGCAGCAACTCAAGCGCACATCAATGACAGCCGCCAATGGCTGGCAAAAGTCGGCGGCCAGGGCTTCCCCACACTGGCCCTGGAGCAGAATGGGCAACTGCAATTGCTCGATATCAGCCCCTGGTTGGGCAAGCCAGAAGCCTTCGTTGAGTGGCTGAGACAAAGAGTCGCAATTTCGATTCAACCCACCCAATCGAGTGCACCAATGTGTGGCCTGCAGGGGTGTGCAGATCCAGGAAGCGCTTGATAGAGCCTTGCGCAATGATGGCTATTTAATGTTTCTTAGACTTTTTTAGCCTAAATACAGAAGATTCACGAAATTGACACACAGTAAAGGGCGCGGATAGGATTCGCCCCAACGCCTGTGGCTAACCGCCATGACTTCCCCAATAAAAAAAGGCCCGCGGCATTTCACGTCGTCCGCGGGCCTTTTTTTATCTGGGAAAGTCGACACCAGAAAAGCAACACGGAGCCTGGTGTCACAGCGCGTACTCAACCAGTAATAAGGAATATAAGAAAATGTTGAAGCAACGGATGGGGCTGATCGCTCTGGGGATTTTGAGCGCTACGCAAGCAATGGCTGACGACCAATCCCAATCGAAGGGTTTTGTTGAAGACAGCCACCTGAACATCGCGGCACGCAACGCGTACATCAGCCGCGACTACAAAAACGGCAAGCAAGACAAAGCCGAATGGGGCCAGGGCTTCATCGGCAAGTTCGAATCCGGTTTCACCCAAGGCACCGTTGGTGTGGGTGTGGACGTGATCGGCCAATACGCCATTCGCCTGGATGGTGGTAAAGGTCGCAGCGGCGCTGGCGGTATCGACTTCTTCAAGCAAGGCGACAGCGGCGAAGCGGCCAACGACTTGGCCAAGGGCGGCGCTGCCGTCAAGGCACGCATCTCCAACACCGTGATCAAGTACGGTGATCAGATGCCAGCCGTGCCGGTCCTGGAATACGACAACTCCCGCCTGTTGTCCGAAACCTATACCGGTACCTCGATCGTCTCCAAGGAAATCGCCGGCCTGCAGCTGGACGCTGGTCACTTCACCAAGGAAGCTCGCAAGAGCGCCGAGGGTTCCGACAGTGGCGCGCTGAAAAGCATCGACTACATCGGCGGTAGCTACAAATTCACCGAAAGCCTGTCGGCAGCGCTCTACGCTTCCAACATGCAGGACGTGCTGAAGAAGCAATACGTCAACGTCAACTACGTGCTGGCCCTGCCAGAGAAGCAATCGTTGACCTTCGACTTCAACGGCTACAAGACCAAGCTCGACCGTAGCTTCGCCCTGGAAAACCAAGGTGACGCCGACGCTCGCGACAACAAAATCTGGAGCCTGGGCGCCACGTGGGCCGTTGGCCCGCACAGCTTCACCGTGGCTCACCAGCGCAGCACCGGTGACACCGGTTACCTGTACGGCGGCTACCGCAACGCAGGCGGCATCGGCGACGGTGGCAACACCATCCTGCTGGCCAACTCCTACTGGTCTGACTTCAACGGCAAGGACGAGCGCTCCTGGCAAGCAGGCTACGGCCTGGACTTCAGCGCCTTCGGCGTGCCTGGCCTGACCTACAACATCGCCTACGTGCGCGGCACCAACATTGACGACGGTTCCAACCGTGGCAGTGGCACCGAGCGTGAAATCTTCAACCAGTTCAAATACGTAGTACAGAGCGGCCCGGCGAAAGACCTGAGCCTGCGTGCCCGTGCGTCGTGGTTGCGCGTTTCCAACAACGCCAGCAACTACAACGTGGGTGGTAACGAGATCCGCCTGTTCGCCGACTACCCAATCAACGTTTTCTAATTGATTCGGCGTCGCGCCTGATTCAAGGCGATAAAAAACCCCGACTGGTTCGGGGTTTTTTTATGCCTGCGATCAGCGCTTGCTGGCGGCTGCGATGATCACATCTGCGACCTTTTGCGGCTGCGACAGCATCGGCACATGGCTGGTTTGCACCACGGTGGTGGTGGCATTGATTTTCTTCGCGTAGGCCTGCTCCAGGCCCGGGTCGATCATGCGGTCCTTGGCGGCGACGATGTAATAGTTGGGTTTGGTTTTCCAGGCGGCGACCGTGATTTTATCGTCGAACGCCTTGCCCAGAATCGGCCCCTGGGTCACGGCAATCAGGTTGGCCTGGTCGGCAGGCAAGTCCTGGGCGAAGTTTTTCGCCACGGACGCGGCGGGCAAATACAGGTAGCCGGAAGCGTCGGCACTGATGGTCTCGATACCCGGCGGGGTTGGGTAGCCTTTCTCGGACTCGGCAGAGCTCTGGCCCTCGGACGGCGCGAACGCGGCCACATAAACCAGTGCCTTGACCTTGTCGCTGGTGCCGCCCTGTGTGATCACACTGCCGGCCCACGAATGGCCCACCAGAACCACCCGCCCACTCTGGGCATCAATCACCCGCTGGGCGGCGGCCACATCATCGGCCAGGGACGTCAGCGGGTTTTGCACCGCCACCACCTTCAAGCCTTTGGCCTGCAACAACGGAATCACCTTGTTCCAGCTGGAGCCATCGGCAAAGGCGCCGTGCACCAGCACCACGGTGGTGTCCGATAGCGCCGGGGTGGCGGCATAGGCCTGGCCGGTGAGCATCGCGGCGGCCATCAGTGTAGGCAGCAACAGGGTTTTGACTGTGGATTTAAGCATGTGGGGCACGTCCGTAAGTGAGGGGTTATCGGCCAGCACTCAAGGCGTTTGCAGCCTGCCTTAAGCATGTAGGCAAGACGCGCGGGGAGGGGGGTTATTCCAGGGAGCAGTAAAAAAACGCAGCGCCGGACGTCTCGATTGATTACATAGCATCACTAATGAAGTACTCCGACCCACCTTTATCCACCTCAAGCAACCTCTTAAATTGGCCTCACTGCCTGCCCACCATGTCGATGGGCAAGTCACTGGAGCCTTGTCATGCCATTTGTCAGCGTACGTATCACCCGCGACGGCGTTACCTCGGAGCAGAAAGCCCAGGTCATTGCCGAAATCACCGAAACCCTCGAACGCGTCCTCAACAAACGCCCGGACCTGACCCACATCGTCATCGAAGAAGTCGACACCGATAACTGGGGCTACGCCGGCATCACCACCACCCAGTACCGCAAACAGCTCGCGGAAAATCCGTCATGAGCACGCCTGTCACCATCGACTTCATCTCCGACGTGGTGTGCCCGTGGTGCGCCCTCGGCGCCACCGCCCTGGAGCAAGCCATCGACAACCTGGCGGGCGAAGTGAAGGTTGAACTGACCTACAAACCCTTCGAACTCAACCCCGACATGCCGGCCGAAGGCGAAAACGCCGTCGCCCACATGATGCGCAAATACGGGCGCAGCGCTGAAGAAGTTGCCAGCGGCAAAAGGATGTTGATGGAGCGCGGCGCGGCCATCGGCTTCACCTTTGACCTGGAAAAACGCAGCCACTTTTACAACACCTTCGACGCCCATCGGTTGCTGTTTTGGGCGTTGCAGCAAGGGCGCCAGCTCGAGCTGAAAAAGGCGCTGTTGCGCGGGTATTTCAGCGATGGCCAGAACGTCAGCGATCACGAAATCCTGGCGCGTCTGGCCGCCGAGGCCGGGCTGGACATTGAAGGCGCACGACGGGTGCTGGGCTCTACCGCCTACGCCAATGAAGTGCGCGAGCTGGAAGCGTTCTACCGCGAGCACGGCATCAACTCCGTACCGGCCATGGTCCTCAATGGCCGCCAGCTGGTCTCCGGGTCGCAATCAGTCAGTTACTACGAACAGATGCTGCGGGAAATGTCCGCCGCGGCTGCTTGAACCATCCCATTTTCCCTATAGAGGTTTCATCATGAGCAATTCGAAAAAAGTCGTTGTGATCACCGGCGCATCCCAAGGCCTGGGCGCTGCTGCAGTGAAGGCTTACCGCGAGCTGGATTACCGCGTGGTTGCCACCTCCCGGTCGATCAAACCGTCGACGGATCCGGACATCCTCACCGTGGCCGGCGACATCGCCGACCCGGCCACCGCCGAGCGCGTCATCCGCGAAGGCGTAGCGCGTTTTGGCCGCATCGACAGCCTGATCAACAACGCCGGGATCTTCGTCGCCAAACCGTTCACCAGCTACACCCACGAAGACTACGTAAACGTGTTGGCGGTGAACCTGAACGGGTTCTTCTACATCACCCAACTGGCGATTACCGAGATGCTGAAACAGGGCGCCGGGCACATCGTCAACATCACCACCAGCCTGGTGGACCACGCGATTGATGGCGTGCCGTCGGTGCTGGCCTCGCTGACCAAAGGCGGGCTGAACTCGGCGACCAAATCGCTGGCGATTGAATACGCCAAGCGCGGCATTCGCGTGAACGCGGTGAGCCCAGGGATTATCAAGACGCCGATGCATGGGGAAGAGACGCATGCGGCGTTGGGCAGCCTGCATCCGGTGGGGCACATGGGTGAAGCGCGGGATATTGCGCAGGCGATTGTGTACCTGGAATCGGCTGGGTTTGTGACCGGGGAAATTCTGCATGTGGACGGTGGGCAGAGTGCTGGGCACTAAGCGAAGCGGTTGAACGAAAAACGCCCCGGACAGTGATCGTTCGGGGCGTTTTTTGTTGGCCTGTCGAAATTAACGGGTTGCAGGCGCGACTTGTTCCAACGCTCGATCTACCAGCATTGAACTCAACTCAATCAGTTGCTGAATCCCCAATGCCACTGCCCTTTGTGATCCTTCCAACTCAAATGCCAGATTCGAGACCATCTCGTTGGCTGATGAGAGGGTTTCTGCGGCATTGGCCAGCAGCGTTTCGGTATCCACATCGGGCGAAACGGAGAACAGATTACTGCCTGGACGCGCCGCAGGTTCTGCATCGTCTGATGGGTGCAAGTAATGATCAATCGCCCGCTGTGCGGCGGCATGAAGCTTGGCGTCGATTGGGGCTTGAGGCGGGTTGGGTGTGACCTTGAACATGGCGAAGCTCCTTTAGCGATTCAGGAACTGCCAATCTCACTTCCACATGAGGGTGGCAGCTGTGCGCAGGTGTGGAAGACCGGGGCTAAAGGAACCCGGCGCACCGAAGTGCCCCGCACACAGCCGCCATAACACAAGAATACAGGCGAAAAAAAACGCCGGCAGGTGTTCATGGGCGTTTGAGCGCCTTTAGCCATAGTACGGACTTCCACATCCGGCCGCTGATTTTGCAGCGACTGGGGGAGGTTAGCGGGGTGGAGGATGGGGAGGCAAGCTGATATGGGTGTACGAAAATTCGGGGCCGCAGCGGCATGTGCTCATGAATTAGCTCTTTTTATGGATACGCCATAATTATTGGCTACCCATAATTCTGCATAAAACGCTGAAGGCGGGACTTCGCTACAGGAATTGGTCTTTTTGGAGACTCACCGGCTTGTTCAGTTGGGGCGCCAGGCGTAGACAGAATATGAACACCCCAGAAACAACAAAGCACCCGCATTTCTGCGAGGGCTTCGTTTTGTATGGTGCGGCACCAGGAGTCGAACCAAAGATTATCTATCTATTTTATAGCTAGTTAAATGCAGACCTAAACGTTGCTATCTCTTAGATTACCCTAATGGTTACGAACGGGATTTTTAGTCTTTGCCTCGATGTTGTGTGCTCGAATCACTCCGTCAGGGCAGGCTGCCTGCGGAAAACTAAAACCTTGATATGTTCTTTCGGCGCTACGTCGGGCCGCCGGCTACCGTCAGGAATGGCGCCATCCTATGCAATGCCTAGTGGCGGTTGAGCGAGTAGCGAAAGGGATTACATGGCTGCAAGTAATGATGCCTCGATATCCAGCCAGCTTTGACCTACGGCTTTGGAGTATCAGAGTCTTGTCGCGGAGGTTTGGAAAATTTATCTTGGAGTCGGTGCCTGGTAAGCCAACTGTTGAGGAATTGCTTCCCAGATCGACGTGTTGAACGACAACACCTGCCCAAGCAGGATGTTGTCATTCTCAGAAGATGTAGCTTACATGCTCCACTTCATGGTCACGGCCACGTTACGCGGGTCGCCGAAGATGTTTGCGCCTGCCGGGTTACTGATGCTCTGGTAGTAGTGCTTGTCGAACACGTTGTTCAGGTTGGCTTGCACCTTGAGGTTTTTGTTCACGTTATAGCCGGTCATCAGGTCGACGATGCTGTAGCCGCCCTGAGACACGCCGTAGGTTGTGTATGTGCTGCTCTGGCTACGGAATGAACCGCCGATCGACCATTTTTCGAGATCGCCCGGCAATTGATAAGTGGTGGACAGCTTGAGCAGGTTGTATGGCGTGTCGCTGTCGAAGCGACCGCTGCCGCCCTTGACGTTTTTGGCACCGGCATAGGTGTAGCCGGCCGAGGCCTGCCAGCCACGGGCAAGCATGCCTTGCAGTTCAAGGTCGACGCCTTTGGTTTCCACTTCGCCGGAGGCCACGGAGCAGGAAGCAACACCCGGTGCACAGGCATCAAGCCCTTGGGCGAGGTTTTCCTGGTTCAACTGGAAGTAGGCCAGGCTGGCGTTCAACGCGCCGTCAAAGTACTCGCCCTTGATCCCGACTTCACGGTTGGTACCGGTGACCGGCGGCAGCAGGCTGCCCTGGAAGTCCACGTTGGCTTGCGGCTGGAAGATTCTGGTCCAGCTGGTGTACACCGAGTAGGTATCGTTGATGTCGTAGATGAGGCCGGCATAGGGAGTGTATTCCCGCGTCGCCTTGTAGTCGGCGCCGAATGTGTAATCGCCGGAAATAGTGTTCTGTTCGTACTCATACCAATCCAGGCGTGAACCGAGGATCAGTTTCAGGTCGTCGCGCAGATGGAAGCGCACGGTGGCGTAGGTGCTGTATTGATCAACCTTGCCCTTGCGCGACCAGTTGTAGTTGATGGCCGGTTTCTCTACGCCGTGATAGTCGAAGTTCGACGGGTCGAGCACGATATTCGGGTCGTTGAGGAAACCACCACCGGGGCCATCGTCGGTTTTATCATTGCGATAACTGCCACCGAGCACCAGTTCGTGGGTCGCACCAAACAGGGTGAAGGGGCCGGAAACGTAGCCGTCGACGCTTTTTTGCGTGTGCTGGTAGGTGTAGCGGCCTACGTTCAGGTTCAACTGGTCTGCAGTGGAGTCCAGTCGATAAAAACTGGTGCCCAGCATGTCCAGGTCGCCTCGCAGCCACGTGGTATTCAGGCGCAGTTTCCAGTCGTTGTCGAAGCGGTGCTCAATTTCGGCAAATGCGCTGGTGTTTTTCTTGTTCCAGTAGGTCCAGTTCGGGCTCATGCGCGTCGAACGGGATATCGGCAGGAACGAGCCATCGGCGCGGGTCGGAATGCCCGACCAGTCGGCACCCGGGTTGTCCTCACGGTTGTAATACGCTCCAAGGGTCAGGGTAGTGGCTTCGCTCAGGTCAAACTCGGTGATGCCGTACAACAACTGGCGCTTGCTGCTGTAGCCATCGGTAAAGCTGTCTTTGTCCTGGAAGGCACCGACCACGCGGCCCCTGATCGAACCGCTGGAGTTGAGGGCGCTGCTGGCATCGATTTCGGTGCGGTAGTTGTCCCACGAGCCGGCACCCAGGGTGACAGACACTTGCGGCTCGACGGTGGGGCGTTTGCGGATCAGGTTGAGTGTGCCGGACGGGTTGCCGGCACCGATCATCAGGCCCGATGCACCGCGTACCACCTCAACCCGGTCGAACATCGCCAGTGTCGAGGTGCCGAGGGTGTCGCTGTCATACGCGACGGGCAGGCCGTCGATCATGATGTTGTCGATGGCGGAACCGCGGGAATAGAACTCTGGGCGCTCACCACCGGTTTTGCGCATGGTCAGGCCTGGGGTGTAAGTCGAAATGTCCTCCAGAGACTGCATGTTCTGGTCATCCATGCGTTGGCGAGTGATTACCGTGACCGACTGCGGCGTCTCGCGCATGGAGGTGGCCAGTTTGGTCGCGGTACTCATGGAACCGGTAGTGTACGATCCGCTCCCCTCTGTCGTCGCTCCCAGCGATTGGCCCGTGACATTCGTCGCGCCAAGCACCACCGTTGTTCCGTTATTGGCAGGGATTAACACGTAGCCACCATTGCTCTGACGCTGCGCTTGTAACCCGCTGTTCGCCAGCAAGCGCATCAGTCCCTCCTCGACGCTGTACACGCCAGTCAGGCCCGTCGTAGTCAGACGGCGGGTTTGCTCGGTATCAAATGAAATAGTCACGCCCGCCTGCACTCCGAACTGGGTCAGGGCAGTGCCAAGCAGGCCTGAGGCGATCTGGTAGGACGTCTGGCTTTGCGCCAAAACTGGCGTGGACATTAGCGCCAGCCCCGACAGACTCGTGAGGCTCAGTCCAAAGAGGGCCAAGCGAACCGGGCGGGTCATTGAAGTCTTCGCATAGAGGGGAAGCAGGGGCATTCGTTGATCCTTCCGTTGTCATGGCAGAAAGTCGCTGTCATCGCGGCTTGTGTCATTGACGGATGAGAATCAAAATCAGCAAGGTGACTCGTTAAACATTTTCAAATCGAACTCATGCCGGTTCGATGCTAGCCCAATAGCGCGTCAGGTAGCGCACTCTCACCGGTAAGGCCTGGCTCAGGTTTTCCAGCACGGTATCCGTATCATCTATGCGGAACGCGCCTGAGATGCTCAGCCCCTGAACCGATGCAGCGCAGCGCAGTACGCCAGGGCGATAGCGTCCCAGCTCTTCGATGAAATCGCCCAGCCGCCAGTCATCCACGCTCAGCATGCCCTGTACCCAAGCGGTCGAGCCCGGGGGTAAAGGGCTGGCTACATCGACTTCATCGCGGTCAAAGGTGACTTGCTCTCCAGCATTGAGGCGCAGAGTGCGTTCAACATGCTGATGCGGATTTACTTCAACAGCGGCTTGCAGTACTCCAACACGCGTTTGTTCGGTCAGTTGACGGACGCTAAACCGGGTGCCGAGCGCACGTACCCGACCTTCGCCGGTCTGAACGATAAATGGGCGCTGGGTGGGATCCTGGGCGGTCTTAACAAGAATTTCGCCACGGTACAATTGGATCAACCGCTGTTTTGAGTCGAAGCGGATATCCAATGCAGTATCCGCGTTCAGTTCCAGTTGTGAGCCATCGTCTAGGCGCAGCGAGCGACGCTCACGGATACTAGTACGCTGTTGAGCGAGCATTGAGCGATACGGGACTTGCTCAGCTGCTAGCCACGTACAGCCGCCAACGGCCACTAGCATGCCAAGTATTTTCAGCACATCACGACGTTGCGTTTTTGCTGCGCCAAGGCTGGATAGGGCCGCTTGTTTGGGCATCATTGCCCATTGTTGTTGCAGCGTTTCGACGCGCGCCCAAGCCGCAGCGTGCTGTGGGCTGGATTGCATCCAAATGTTCCAGGCTTGGGTTCTTGCCTCGTTGACCGTCCCGTCATTAAGCTGCACGTACCAGGTGGCAGCAGCCTCAAGTGTCTTGAGGTCCAAGGAGGAAGGCATCAGCTCTCGACCAGCAAAAGGCACCGGGTCATGGCGCGAATTAAATGATTTTTGACTGTGGTGACCGAGACGCCGAAACGTTCAGCAGTTGCAATATAGCTTAGCCCTTCAAGCTGGACCGCCAGGAATATCTCCCGAGTCCTGGCACCCAGTTCGTCGAGTAGGCTATCGACCGCGATCAGCATTTCGATGATGGACAAACGTATTTCCGGCGAAACATCTACGGGTTCAGGTCGCTGGGCCAAAGCATGGAGGTAGGCCTGCTCAATGGTGCGGCGGCGGGATTTATCGATCAACAGGGAGCGTGCAATGGCGCTGAGGTAACCCCGCGGTTCGCGGATTGGGGCGTCATGGCGGGCGGTCATGACTCGCAGGAATGTGTCCTGAGCCAAGTCCGAAGCATCGGCGGCATTGCCCAGCCGGACTCGTAACCAGCCCTTCAGCCAACTGTTGTGTTCGCTATAGAGCCGATGGAGAGCTGAATGATCAAGCGCCGACATGATAGTGTCACCGATGAGTAAATGGTAATCGATCGCATTGTCGTGATGGCAGGCTGTTTATGCAAGTGACTTTTCTAAGGCTGGTGAATGCTCACAGAGAGTTCAAGAGATTCGTTTAGCTTTGGAAACACCATGATTTCCCCAAGCGAAGAATGATCCGGTTGATGGTGAGCAGATAGTAATATTGCGCAGGCTCGGAGTGTGATCTCAGCCGCTGATTCAAAAACCAGGCCAAGTGTTTTTCTTGCCAGGTCCATGGATTGTCGCGGTGCCAGCGTTTAGCGATAGCTGTTTGGATAGCCTTTGCCTGACGCAGGTGGCGTTGGCGTGTGGTATGTGACCCGGTCAAGACGCCCGCCAGGAAGAGTTCCATATCGAATGCCGTGCTCATGCTCGACCACCAATATACGCCGATACCACGCCGATACGGCCGTGCCCCAGCTCATAGCTGATTTGTACTCGAGCCTCATGATCGAGATGTCGGTTGAGTTGATAGCAATGGCCACTGTTGATGGGCGCGGCATGATGAGTGATTTGCTCGTAACGTTCGCATGCATAGGCTGCCCGCAATTCGTGGAAGCCTTTGAGGTTGTGCTTATGGAGGATGTCCCGTGCGGGGCGGACGATTCCCTGTAAGAAATCGAGGTAACGTTCGTTCGGTGCCAGCAGGTTGCGGCTATCGTTGGGCGAGACCTTTTCGGCAAACGTCAGTGCGTCACGAATATGAGCATCTGCCCTAATCCAGCGAGGTGCTGACGCACCTGAACGGCCACCTTTGGTGCCGTCCTGGATGTTGATTTTTCCGTAGTGTTTGGCTTCACGTTTGAGGCGGGGAAGGTCGGCCAAAATCGCCTCGCGTAAGCGCATGCCAGTGGCTCTCGCTAACTGAGCGATGGCCGCCGCGCGCGGTATTTGGTGTTCGCAGAGCGCGTCGACGATGCGCATCAGGTGTTCGCGATCCTGGCCTTGTGGAGCTGTCGTGCGGATGGTGGTGCGCTGCATTCCCAACGCCTTACTCGGGCTAGAAACTTTCACGTACTGATCACCGCGAAGCGCCGCGAGAATCCGGTTCACGCTGGACAACCGGTTTAGCGCGGTGGCGATGGCGAGCTCACCCTGCTCAATTTTTTGACGCAAGTGCCCGGTGTAGTCCAGCAAAGTCTGCCTATCAATTCGCCGCGCATCGTTAAACCCTGGTCCATCCTCTGAACGACACCAGCGTGCAAACGCCTGCCAGCGATCACTGTGCGCCTTGACCGTGCCGTAATGCCCGCTGCCAAACAGATCTCTCAATGCTTGTGGCCCGGCGTAGCTCAGCTGCCGGCCATAACCAAAATTGCGCCCGCTACGTCTACCTACTAATGCCATGATCAAACTCCGCTAAAAGCCAAACCTGTAAAACCTTCCCCACGTCATCCCGCCACGAATGTTGAGTGTTATCAGGGATCAAGGCCCCTGCGGCCTGTGAGGGTTGTCCACTAACGCGGGACTGACGGCTCTTTACGACCGGGAGCTTGGGCATCTCATGATCTGGCCTCCTGAACACTTCCGAAGAAGTGGGCGGGTAGAGGCTGCGCTGGCTGACGGGACCAATGCCGCGAGATCCTGAGTCGGGTGAAGGCAGTGAAGCGATGACCGGGGCATGCCTGACTGTCAGTCAGGTGCAGTCCATTCCCTGGGCTGCGGCACCATCATCTGCATCGCTGTTGCTGGTGACTTCGGTGTTTGTCACGCCGATTGTCACGAGGGGGAATGCCGCAAAGCCCTGTACGAGGTGGGCTGCAGCAGTGGTAGGAGTGCCCGTCTCTTTCCGGGAGAAAGAGACGGGCACAGGTTGGCGCAATGGAATGGCCAAGCGGATAGGTTGCTGCAGGGCAGCTATGAAAGTGTATGAGTTGCCGCAGTGGGCACACTGATAAAAGTAGGCATCCATCACATCGCTGTGACCGTGCGAGCCGCCGGACGCTAATCGCACTTTGGGAGAACCACCACGGTGTGGCGTAGCCTTAAAGGTTCTGGCTACCTGGGTTGCTGTCAACGACAGCGCTTTGCCCGATCTTTTCTACGCCTGTGGATAATTCGGGTCAAGACTCCAATTTTCGGGAGTTCTGCGGCTGTGGATGAAATTATCCACCGGTGGAAATCCGTGGTTTTCCACAGACAGTTGCGTGGGCTTTAGATTTTTTAAGTGAGGTCCATCCAAACAGGGCGGCTTTGCAGCCCTGTTTGGATGGACCCGCGTGGCAGAGCAGATTGCGAGAGTCTTACGGATGTACGCTTACTTTACTGCGGCACTTTAAAAGCCATAGCAGTGTTAGCACCGTCGGCCAAAACAACGTGTTGAGAACGTCGTGAGCGCTTGCCTGCCAGCGCCAGTATCCGAAGCTTCCAATATCGTCTCGCCGATCTACCCACTCGCCTGCACACGCAATGATGAAAACAACCAGCCAGCCAAGGTATGGCCTGAATCGTCGGGTGCCAACGATCAACGTCAAATAGACCGCCATGCCCAAATAGATATGCAGCGCGTCTTTTGACAGTCCGGTTGCCGACACAATGGCGAGCTTGATGCTTTGTGCGATTGAGATATCCATATCAACTCCTCCTCTCTGCGCCAGTGCCAGGCTTCGCCTTTATCCGAGTAACGTTATCTCCAATCTGGTTGGCGAATTCGTGTGGAGTGACATGCTCCTGCCGGTTGGCCTCCAGGTACCGGCTCCACCAGTTCATGATCAGCCTGCGCTCCTCGATGAACTCGGCCTTGTGGATGTAAGCGGCGCGGACGTTGTTGCGTTCCTTGTGGCTCATCTGCCTTTCAATGGCGGTCTCGGACCACAGGCCTGACTCGATCAGTGCGCTGCAGGCCATCGAACGAAACCCATGCCCGCAGATATCGGTTTTGGTGTCGTATCCCATCGTCCGTAGCGCGTTGTTCACGGTATTTTCGGACATGGGTTTCCAGGGTTTGGTATCACCTGCGAAGACCAATGCGAATTTGCCTGTGAGTGCATGGATTTTTTCGAGTAGCGCCACTGCTTGCGGCGATAAGGGTACTAAATGGATATCCCCTGCCATCTTCGTACCCCTTGTGGAAAAGGGTACTCCCTCCAACGCGGGTCGAGTGTCCGGTATCTCCCAGGTGCCGCGCTTGAGGTCGAACTCGCTCCAGCGTGCGAAACGCAGCTCGCTGGATCGTACAAACACATGCAGCGATAGCATCACCGTCAGGCGGGTAAGTGCGCGGCCTTTATAGGTGTCGATCCGCTCCTGTAGTTCCGGCAGTCGCGATAAGGGTAGTGCGGGGCGATGTACCACCCGCGGGGCTTTGATCAAGCCTTCGAGGTCGTAAGCAGGGTTGGCGGTGATAAGCCGGAGGCGTTTTGCCTCGCGCATGATGCTCTGCAGGTAGTTTTGTACCCTTAAAGCTACGTCTATCGTTCCGCGCTTCTTGATCGCTTCCAAGGGCTGCATGAGGTCATGGGTGTCGAGGTCGACAATGGCGCGGGCGCCGATCAGCGGGAACACGTGGGTTTTGAGGCGGCTCATCACAGTCTTGGAATGGCCTGGTGCCCACTTGGCCGACATTTCCGTATGCCAGTCGAGCGCAACGCTTTCAAAGGTTCTGCCTTTGATTACGGCTTCCGCCTTGGCTTGGTGCTTGGTCTCTATAGGATCAACGCCATCCGCCAGCATTCGCTTAACTTCCAAGCGCTTGCGGCGCGCATCGGCGAGGCCAATGACGGGGTAGTTGCCGAACGAGGTCAGTCCTTCGCGTCCGTCAGGTTTGACGTAACGGAGCCGCCAGCCTTTGCGGCCATTGGGCTGGACTAGGAGGTAGAGGCCATCGCCGTCGAAAAGCTTGTAGGCGCGGTCTGTAGGTTTTGCCAAGCGGCAAGCTGCGTCGGAGAGCGGAGCTGTGGTGCGCGACATAAGGGTACTCCCTTTTATCGAAGTGACCTGTATCCCCAACTCTACCCTTAAAACAGTTGGAATCCACCAGTTTCTGACGGAAACCGATGGAACGCCAAAACGAAAAAAACCCGCCATAAGGCGGGTTTTTCGGGGGTTCCAGAGATTTTGAAAGCCTTCTCTGGAACCTTGTATGGTGCCGGCACCAGGAGTCGAACCCGGGACCTACTGATTACAAGTCAGTTGCTCTACCAACTGAGCTATACCGGCGTGTTAGGGCGACGATTATAGCGATTGGCAAGCATCTGTAAACCCCTGAATTCTGACTATTTTTGCAACCGACCGGGTTTTCTCTGCGCGGCCTCGTTTCAGCCACCCCAGCCCCGCCAATCCCACACGCTGGATCACTGGAAACGCCTGCGTGCAGAAAGCGGCAAGTGCCAATCCTGTCCTGGAACACCAACCTCCAGCCCGACGGCCGATTCACCATCACGTTTTCCGCGATGCGCAGCAAACCCAGCCGATTCAAACCGAGAACGGCACCTGGTGTGGCGGCGGACCCGACCGACGATTGCCAGGAGGATTATGAGTTCACCGAGCACCGTATTCGCGGTTAATGCCTTTTAACTTCAGATGAAATTTTGTGGCGAGGGAGCTTGCTCCCGCTGGGCTGCGCAGCAGGCCCAAAACAGTGGGAGCGCTGCGCACTCCAGCGG
>NZ_JACARZ010000094.1:0-10841 GCF_013386315.1 Pseudomonas sp. P7779
GACCCACCGCCTTCGCGAGCAAGCCCGCTCCCACATTTAGACCGCGTCCCTGGGCAACATCAGCCCCAACGGCAAGCGCACTCGCGCTTCCAGGCCGCCATCCGGCCGGTTGCGCAATTCGACATTGCCGCCATGCATCGAAGCAATCCGCCGCACAATCGCCAGCCCCAGGCCCGTGCCTTTGCCACCCCGGGCACGGTCGCCTCGGGTGAACGGGTTGAAGATACCTTCCAGTTCCGCCGGATCGATGCCGGCCCCACGGTCCATGACACTCAGCACCACGTAAGGCGCGCTGGTATCCCCGGAAACGTAGGCTGCTACTTCCACATCGGAACCGGCGTGATGCAGCGCGTTACCAATCAGGTTATTCAGCAGGCGCTTCATCGAAACCCGACGCAACGCGAACGGCTGGATCGGCTCCAGGCGCATGCGCACCTGTTCGCCATTCTGGTTGTAAGGCGCAACCACCTCGCGAACCAGGTCCGTCAGGTCGACCTCTTCCACCACCTCGTCCCGGCCATCGCGGATAAACGCCAGGAACTGGTCGAGAATCGCGTCCATGTCCTCGATGTCTCGAACCATGTCGTCGGTAAGGTCGGTGTGGTTACCCATCAGTTCCAGGGAAAGCCGCAGACGCGTCAGCGGCGTGCGCAGGTCATGGGACACCCCCGCCAGCATCAGCTCGCGCTCGCGCCCCGCCTGTTCGACATCCTCGGCCATCTGGTTGAACGCGCTGTACACCTCGGTCATTTCACTCGGCGTATCGCTGATGGGCAGGCGCACACTGCGGCCCTGGCCCAGCTGGCGTGCGGCAAACACCAGGCGCTTGAGCGGCTGGTTGAGCTGGCGCACGAAAATCCAGGCAGACGCGGTGGAAAGTAAGCCAATCGCCAGGAACCAGCCCAGCACGTTCCAGATCTTCTGCCCCCGCAACGGATGCGGATACAGCGGCACTTTCAGCCAGTCCTCCCCCAGGCTCGGCGCTCGCACCCACAGCGCCGGCGACACATGCATGCGCAACCGCACCTCGGTGTCTTCACCCAGTTCGGCCTGCATCTGGCGCTGGTAGATTTCGCTGTAGGGCCAATGTTGCTCGCCCTCGGGCACGCCCGCGCCCGCGACCCGGACCAGGGTAGCGGCCTTGGCGATCTTCTCGCGGTTCTCGGGGTCTGCGGCCCAATAGGCGCGCAAGGTCAGCGCGACACCGTGGCTGTACTGCCGGTCCACCAGCACGTCTTCGTTCATCAACAGATAAACCAGTGTCAGGGCCTTGGAAAACAGTACGACGATGAGCACCAGCCAAAGGGTGCGTGAGAAGAAACTCTGCGGGAACCACAACGGGGTTTTCATAAAAGACAGCTGAACACCTTGCAGGAGCGAGCCAAGCTCGCAGAATTGCAAACGCCGGGCAACCGGCTGACTCTTATCGAGTCATCACCGGCACGCCCGCCTCTGCAAATCATCGGTCACTTGGTTGCAGTGCCATCCGGCACAAACACGTAACCCACACCCCACACCGTCTGGATATAACGCGGCTTGGATGGATCGGGCTCGATCATCCGGCGCAGACGGGAGATCTGTACGTCGATGGAGCGCTCGAGGGCGTCCCACTCACGGCCACGGGCCAGGTTCATCAGCTTGTCGCGGGTCAGCGGCTGGCGAGCGTTCATCACCAGTGCCTTGAGCACGGCGAATTCGCCGGTGGTCAGCATGTGCACTTCATCGCCACGCTTGAGCTCACGGGTGGCCAGCGACAACTCGTAGTCGCCGAAGGTCACGCTTTCGTCTTCGCTGCCTGGAGCGCCCGGTACCGGGGCGGCCTGGCGACGCAGTACGGCCTTGACCCGTGCCATCAGCTCGTCCGGGTTGAACGGCTTGGCCAGGTAATCGTCGGCGCCCAGTTCCAGGCCCTTGATGCGGCTCAGCTCATCGCCCTTGGCGGTCAGCATGATGATCGGGATCTGATTGTTGGCGCCGCGCAGGCGTTTGCAGGCGGTCAGGCCGTCTTCGCCGGGCAGCATCAGGTCCAGCACCACCAGGTTGAAGACTTCACGTCCCAACAGGCGGTCCATCTGTTCGGTGTTTGGCACCGCGCGGGCACGGTAGCCCTTGGAGTTGAAGAAACGCTCCAGCAGGCTGCTCAGCCCCGGATCGTCATCAACGATGAGAATTTTTTCGCCTTCAGCAGTTTGTGCAGTGCTGCTCATTAGATGCTCCTCTTATCTCGGCGCGCATTATGGCGTAGCTGCCGTTATACGCACCGTGTGCATTGTTAGCAGATTTTTCCTCTACCGCCAGCGAACCCGCGCCCTACAACCTTGGCGGCAATCCCCCCAAGGGCAGAACGCTGGTTATAATGCGGCGCCTTTGTGCAGGGCAACGTCAGTTCGTTACCGTTTACTGCCAGGGGATTTTTTTCACCCGCTTGTAGTGATTTTTTCGATTTCGAGGGTCAATAGGCTGCCTCTTGACCCAGGCAGCGGCGCCAGACGGGCCGCTCAACCAGCCTCGCGAGCCTTGTTTTCCGGGCCTGCGAGCCTGCTTTCAGAATTTCAGGTGGTTTTATGGACAGCATCAACAGCCGCATCGCCGAGGAACTCGGCGTACGCCCACAACAGGTCGAAGCGGCCGTCGCTCTACTGGATGAAGGCTCCACAGTGCCCTTCATCGCCCGTTACCGTAAAGAAGTCACCGGCAGCCTCGATGATATCCAGTTGCGGCATCTGGAAGAGCGCCTGCGCTACCTGCGAGAACTCGACGAACGGCGTATCAGCATCCTCGCCAGCATCGAAGAGCAAGGCAAGCTGACCCCGCAGCTGGAACGCGACATCAAGCTCGCCGACACCAAGACCCGCCTCGAAGACTTGTACCTGCCGTACAAGCAGAAGCGCCGCACCAAGGGCCAGATCGCCCTGGAAGCCGGCCTCGGCGAGCTGGCCGACGGTCTGTTCAACGACCCGTCCCTGGCCCCGGAAGCCGAAGCTGCACGCTTTGTCGATGCCGAAAAAGGCGTGGCCGACGTCAAGGCCGCCCTCGAAGGCGCCAAGTACATCCTCATGGAGCGCTTCGCCGAAGACGCCAACCTGCTGGAAAAACTGCGCAACTACCTGAAGCAGGAAGCCACCCTCAGTGCCCGCGTAATCGCCGGCAAGGAGGAGGAAGGCGCCAAGTTCCGCGATTACTTCGAACACGACGAGCCGCTGAAAAGCATGCCGTCCCACCGTGCACTGGCGATTTTCCGCGGCCGCAACGAAGGCATCCTGAGCTCCGCGCTGAAAGTCGGCGACGAGCTGCCAGGCACCATGCACCCGTGCGAAGGCATGATCGGTCAACAATTCGGCATCCAGAATCAGAATCGTCCTGCGGACAAGTGGCTCAGTGAAGTCGTGCGCTGGACCTGGAAGGTCAAGCTCTACACCCACCTCGAAACCGACCTGCTGGGCGAGTTGCGCGACGGCGCCGAAACCGAAGCCATCAGCGTATTCGCCCACAACCTGCACGACCTGCTGCTGGCCGCACCCGCCGGCCCACGCGCGACCCTGGGCCTCGACCCGGGCCTGCGCACCGGCTGCAAGGTTGCCGTGGTCGACGCCACCGGCAAGCTGCTGGATCACGCCACGGTTTACCCCCACGTGCCGCACAACAAGTGGGACCAGACCATCGCCATCCTGGCCGCCCTGTGCGCCAAGCACTCGGTGGACCTGATTGCCATCGGCAACGGCACCGCCAGCCGTGAAACCGACAAGCTGGCCGCCGAGCTGATCAAAAAATACCCAGGCATGCAGATGACCAAGGTGATGGTCTCCGAGGCCGGCGCTTCGGTGTACTCCGCGTCTGAACTGGCTTCCAAGGAATTCCCGGACCTCGACGTGTCGATCCGTGGCGCCGTGTCCATTGCTCGCCGCCTGCAGGACCCACTGGCCGAGCTGGTGAAGATCGACCCGAAATCCATCGGCGTCGGCCAGTACCAGCACGACGTGTCGCAGCTGAAACTGGCTCGCGGCCTGGACGCCGTGGTTGAAGACTGCGTGAACGCCGTGGGCGTGGACGTAAACACCGCTTCGGTTGCGCTACTGGCCCGCATCTCCGGCCTCAACGCCACCCTGGCGCAGAACATCGTGACCCACCGCGACGAAAACGGTGCGTTCAAGACCCGTGCAGCGCTGAAAAAAGTCGCACGCCTTGGCGAAAAAACCTTCGAGCAAGCCGCCGGCTTCCTGCGCGTCATGAACGGTGACAACCCGCTGGATTCCTCGGCTGTCCACCCGGAAGCCTACCCGCTGGTACAACGCATCGCCGCTGAAACCGACCGCGACATCCGCTCGCTGATCGGCGACGCCGCGTTCCTCAAGCGCCTGGACCCGAAGAAGTACACCGACGAAACCTTCGGCGTGCCGACCATCACCGACATCCTGCAAGAGCTGGAAAAACCTGGCCGCGACCCGCGTCCCGAGTTCAAGACCGCCGAATTCCAGGAAGGCGTCGAAGACCTCAAGGACCTGCAACTGGGGATGATCCTCGAAGGCGTGGTGACCAACGTGACCAACTTCGGCGCGTTTGTGGATATCGGCGTGCATCAGGACGGTTTGGTGCACATCTCTGCGCTTTCGGAGAAGTTCATCAAGGACCCGCGTGAAGCGGTGAAAGCCGGTGATGTGGTCAAGGTCAAGGTCATGGAAGTCGACATCCCGCGCAAACGCGTCGGCCTGTCGATGCGCATGAGCGACACCCCGGGCGAGAAAATCGACGGTGCCCGCGGCGCACGCCCGGGCTCGGCGCCACGCCAGTCCCAAGGCGCCGCCCCCCGCAAGGAAACCGCTGCGCCAGCCCCGGCCAACAACGCCATGGCTTCGCTGTTCGCCAACGCCAAACAACTGAAGAAACGTTAATGGAACTGCCAGCCGGCTTGACCCACAGCGCTTTCAGCGAACTCATTGGCTGCCGCCTGCAGCGCCTGGAAACCGGTGTTGCCGAGGTGGCCTTGACCCTGGAACCGCAGTTGCGCAACCGCGCTGGCAAGCTCCATGGCGGGGCGATCTTCAGCCTGGTGGACATTGCCATGGGGCTGGCGTGTTCCAGCTCCCATGGTTTCGACCAGCAGAGCGCGACCATCGAATGCAAGATCAACTACATCCGCGCCGTTTCCGACGGCGATGTGCTGTGCACCGCTCGAGTGATTCACCCGGGTCGGCGCACGCTGGTGGTCGAGGCGGACGTGTACCAGGACGAAAAACTGGTCGCAAAAGCACAAGGCACCTTCGCTGTCCTATAGCTCCCTGTCATCGATTTGAGTTAATTTCGGCGCTTCGAAAGTTGCGCCGAACTTTTCCTCGTGCGCGATGGCCAGATTCAGGGACGAGGGCGGCTCTTTCAGAGTGGGTCAATCCGGCTCAAAAACCAGGCGATAACGCCAGTTTCCACTTCACCCTTGTAGACCGTCCTGACCACCCCCATATTGGGGCGACTGACGCGTGAAGGAATCCAACTTGAGCGAACTTCTCAACCGCCGCCTGGCCCTGCTCGGCAAGCACGAACACCTCTCTTTGCTCGAGCAATGCCTGCACGGCATCGAGCGCGAATGCCTGCGCGTCACCGGTGAAGGCCGACTGGCACAAACGCCGCATCCCGAGGCCCTGGGCGCTGCACTGACCCACGAACAGATCACCACCGACTATTCCGAGTCGCTGCTTGAATTCATCACGCCGGCGTTGCCCAACCCGGCCGATACCCTGAGCAGCCTCGACAAGATCCACCGTTTTGCCTACAGCAAGCTCGGCAGCGAGTACCTGTGGAGTCCATCGATGCCGTGCCCGTTGCCGGCCGAGGAAGATATTCCGATTGCCTACTACGGCACCTCCAACATCGGACAGCTCAAGTACGTGTATCGCAAGGGCCTGGCCCTGCGGTACGGCAAGACCATGCAGTGCATCGCCGGGATCCACTACAACTTTTCCCTGCCGGAAGACCTCTGGCCGTTGCTCAAGGAAGCCGAAGGCTTTGTGGGCACCGACCGGGATTACCAGTCCACGGCCTATATCGCGCTGATCCGTAACTTCCGCCGCTACAGCTGGCTGCTGATGTACCTGTTCGGCGCCTCGCCGGCCCTGGACGCGGGTTTCCTGCGCGGTCGTTCGCACCAGCTCGAAGTGCTGGACGCCGACACCCTGTACCTGCCGTACGCCACCAGCCTGCGCATGAGCGACCTGGGTTACCAGAGCAACGCCCAGGCCGGCCTGACGCCGTGCTACAACGACCTGGCGAGCTACACCGACAGCCTGCGCGAAGCTGTGGCAACGCCCTACGCACCGTACGTCGAAGTCGGTACCCATAAGGACGGTGAGTGGGTTCAGCTCAACACCAACATCCTGCAGATCGAAAACGAGTACTACTCCAACATCCGGCCCAAGCGCGTGACCTACACCGGCGAACGGCCGATCCAGGCGCTGATGGCCCGTGGCATCCAGTACATTGAAGTGCGCTGCCTGGACATCAACCCGTTCCTGCCGATGGGCATCGACTTGCAAGAGTCGCGCTTCCTCGATGCGTTCCTGCTGTATTGCGCGCTGAATGACAGCCCGCTGTTCGCCGACAATGAGTGCGGCAACGCCACCTCCAACTTCCTCAGCGTGGTCAAGGAAGGCCGCCGTCCGGGCCTGCAATTGCAGCGCCGTGGCGAATCGGTGGACATGAAGGAATGGGCGGCAGAGCTGCTGGAGCAGATTGCTCCGCTGGCGGCGATGCTGGACCAGAGCCAGGGCATCAATGAACACAGCCAGGCGCTGGACGCGCAGCTGGCGAAGGTCAAGGATTCGTCCCTGACCCCGTCGGCCCAGGTGCTGGCGGCGATGAGCGAGCGTAAAGAGAGCTTTGCGCAGTTCTCGCTGCATCAGAGCCAGGTGCATGCAGAGTACTTCCGCAGCGAGCCGTTGAAGGCAGAGGAACAGGCACGTTTTGAGGAGCTGGCGCGCAGTTCGCTGGCGCAGCAGGCGGAGCTTGAGCAGAACGAAGTGGGTGATTTTGACGTGTTTGTCGGGTCGTACCAGGCGAGCATCCTCGCCATCAGCAACTAAAAGCCTGACACAGACCCCTGTGGGAGCGGGCTTGCTCGCGAAAGCGTTGTATCAGTCGATGTATTCGGTGACTGATTCACCGCTTTCGCGAGCAAGCCCGCTCCCACACTTGACCTATGCGCCTTCCTGCCTGGCGCGCGAGTTTCTCCTCATAAGCTAATTCGAAAATGTTATTTATTTTCGGATTCTTAGATCATTTAGTCTTCTCACACGCCGACCTCCGGCCGCCTGATGAGGACTTCCCCCTTGAAACTGCACTTCCCCCTTCGCCTCTTGGCGGCGTTGTCCCTGGCCGGTGCCAGCCTGTTTGCCCAGGCCGCCGACGTGACCATCGCTTACCAGACCACCGTTGACCCGGCGAAAGTCGCCCAGGCCGACGGCGCTTACGAAAAAGCCACCAACGCCAAGATCGACTGGCGCAAATTCGACAACGGTGCCGACATCATCGCCGCCATCGCTTCCGGTGACGTGCAGATCGGCTACCTCGGTTCCAGCCCGCTGACCGCTGCCGTGACCCGCAAGGTTCCGGTGGAAACCTTCCTGATCGCCACCCAGATCGGCGGGGCCGAGGCCCTGGTGGCCCGCAACGGTTCCGGGATCAACAGCCCGCAGGACCTGATCGGCAAGAAAGTCGCCGTGCCATTCGTTTCCACCGGCCACTACAGCCTGCTGGCCGCGTTGAAGCACTGGAACATCGACCCGTCCAAAGTGACCATCCTCAACCTCGCCCCGCCGGCCATCATCGCCGCCTGGAAACGTGGTGATATCGACGCCACCTACGTGTGGGACCCAGCGCTTGGCGTAGCCAAGGAAAACGGCAAGGTGCTGATCACCTCCGGCGAACTGGCCAAGTTCGGCGCGCCGACCTTCGATGCCTGGATCGTGCGCAAGGATTTCGCCGAGAAGCACCCGGAAATCGTCACGGCTTTTGCCAAGGTCACCCTGGATGCCTATGCCGCTTACCGCAAAGACCCACAAGCCTGGCTGGCTGACAAAGGCAACGTCGACAAACTGGTGAAGCTCTCCGGGGCCAAGGCCAGCGACATTCCGCTGCTGCTGCAAGGCAACGTCTACCCGCTGGCGGCTGACCAGGTCACCCTGCTCGGCGCACCGACCACCAAGGCTGTCACCGATACCGCCGCGTTCCTCAAGGAACAAGGCAAGGTCGACGCCGTACTGCCGGACTACGCCCCGTACGTCAGCCCGAAGTTCATCACTAACTGATACCAGGAGTTAACCGCGATGGCCTTGCTACAACTGGAGCGCATCAGCGCACAGTACCCAGGCAGCCCGGAGCCAGTACTGGCAGATATTTCCCTGAGCCTTGGGCCCCAGCAATTGCTGGTGGCCCTCGGCCCTTCCGGCAGTGGCAAGACTTCGCTGTTGAACCTGATTGCCGGCTTTGTCGAACCCAGCGCCGGGCGCATCACCCTTGACGGTGTGCCGGTAAAGGGGCCGAGCGCCGAACGCGGCGTGGTGTTCCAGGACGACGCCCTGCTGCCCTGGCAGGACGTGCTGGCCAACGTCGGCTTCGGCCTGGAGTTGGCAGGCGTGCCCAAGGACCAGCGGGAAATCCGCGCCCGGGAAATGCTCGCCCTGGTGGACCTCGCCGGTTTCGACAGCCGCCGTATCTGGCAACTCTCCGGTGGCCAGAAGCAACGTGTCGGACTGGCCCGTGCATTGGCTGCCGACCCCCGCGTACTGCTGATGGACGAACCCTTCGGCGCCCTTGATGCCTTCACCCGCGAACAGATGCAGGAGCTGTTGCTGCAAGTCTGGCGGCGCACGGCCAAACCGGTATTCCTGATTACCCACGACATCGAAGAAGCGGTGTTCCTCGCCACGGATTTGATTCTGCTGGCGCCCAACCCCGGCCAGATCGTCGAGCGCCTGAGCCTGGACTTCGGCCAGCGCTACGCCGCCGGTGAGTCGGCACGCGCGATCAAGTCCGACCCGCGCTTTATCGAAACCCGCGAACACGTGCTGGGCAAGGTGTTCTCGCAAAGGCAGGTGTCCGCATGAGCAGTTACGAATTACCGGCCACGGCCACCAAGCCGGCGAGCAAACCCGTCGTGCCCGTACGCCGCAGCCTGAGCACCCGCTGGATCAGCGTGCTGACCCTGGTGACCCTGGTTGCCATCTGGTGGGCCGTGACCGCCAGCGGGCTGATCGAGCCGCTGTTCCTGCCACCGCCTTCGGCCGTGCTGCAAAAAGGCTGGCTGCTGGCGACCACCGGCTACATGGATTCCACCCTGTGGCAGCACCTGGGCGCGAGCCTCAAGCGCATCGGCCTGGGCCTCGGCTTTGCCGTGCTGACCGCTGTGCCGGTGGGGATTGCCATCGGTTCCAACCGCATCGCCCGGGGCATTCTCGACCCGCTGATCGAGTTCTACCGGCCGATTCCACCACTGGCCTACCTGCCGCTGATCGTGATCTGGTGCGGCATCGGCGAGCTGTCCAAAGTACTGCTGATCTACCTGGCGATTTTCGCGCCGATTGCCATCGCGACCGCCACCGGCGTACGTACCGTCGACCCGGCCAAACTGCGCGCCGCGCAGTCGTTGGGCGCTACCCGGGCACAACTGATTCGCCATGTGATCCTGCCGAGCGCCCTGCCCGACATCCTCACCGGCGTGCGAATTGGCCTGGGCGTGGGTTGGTCGACCCTGGTAGCCGCAGAATTGATCGCGGCCACCAGCGGCCTGGGCTTCATGGTGCAGTCCGCGGCGCAATTCCTGGTCACCGACGTGGTGGTGCTGGGGATTCTGGTGATCGCGCTGATCGCCTTCGCCATGGAAATGGGCTTGCGTGCCCTGCAGCGCAAATTGGTGCCGTGGCATGGCCAGGCACACTGAAAAATTTTCGACGAGAATCCCATGAGCAGCCTGACCGTAACACCTCTCAGCACCGCCCTTGGCGCCCAGATCAGTGGCGTCGACATCACCCAACCGCTGAACATTGAAGACCGCGACGCCATCGAACAGGCGCTGCTCAAGCATTCGGTGCTGTTCTTCCGCAACCAGCCGATCAACCCGCAGCAACAGGCGCGGTTCGCGGCGAATTTCGGCGACCTGCACATTCACCCGATCTACCCCAACGTGCCGGAGCAGCCTGAAGTGCTGATCCTCGACACCGCCGTGACCGACGTGCGCGACAACGCCATCTGGCACACCGACGTGACCTTCCTGCCCACCCCGGCCCTCGGCGCGGTGCTCAGCGCCAAGCTGCTGCCGGAGTTTGGTGGCGATACGTTGTGGGCCAGCGGGATTGCCGCGTATGAGGCGTTGTCCGAGCCGTTCAAAAAGCTGTTGGACGGTTTGACGGCAACCCATGACTTCACCCGCTCCTTCCCGCTGGAGCGTTATGGCAACACGCCGGAAGATTTGGCGCGCTGGGAAGAAGCCCGGCGCAAGAACCCGCCGCTGTCTCACCCGGTGATTCGTACACACCCGGTGAGCGGGCGTAAATCGCTGTTCGTCAGCGAGGGGTTCACCAGCAAGATCAACGAACTGGAGCCGGCGGAAAGCGACGTGGTGTTGAAGCTGCTGTTTGCCCATGCAACACGGCCGGAATTCACCATTCGCTGGCGTTGGCAGGAAAATGACGTGGCGTTCTGGGATAACCGCGTGACCCAGCATTACGCGGTGGATGATTACCGGCCGCAGCGGCGGGTGATGCATCGGGCGACGATTCTTGGAGATGTGCCGTTCTAGCAGGCACACCACAAATCAAATGTGGGAGCGGGCTTGCTCGCGAAAGCGGTGAATCAGT
>NZ_JACARZ010000094.1:10852-23717 GCF_013386315.1 Pseudomonas sp. P7779
AGCCCGCTCCCACATTGGGTAGAGGTTGATGCAGGAATCGGGCTCTACCGCTTATTCAGCCGTAGACGGCTTCTCCCACAAGTTAATCCCGCCTTCCTGGGCAAACCGATCAATCTCCGCCAGTTCCTGCGCGCTGAAGCTCAGGTTCTGCAACGCACCGACGTTTTCAATGATCTGCTCCGGCCGGCTTGCGCCGATCAGGGCGCTGGTGACCCGTGGATCACGCAACGTCCACGCCAACGCCATCTGCGCCAGGCTCTGGCCACGGCGCTTGGCAATTTCATTCAGCGCGCGGGCGTGGGCGATGTTGGCCTCGGACAAGTGCTTGGCCTGCAACGAACCCCCCCCCGGACGATTGACCCGCGCATCCGCCGGTACGCCGTTGAGGTATTTGTCGGTCAGCAGGCCCTGGGCCAATGGCGTGAACGCGATCACCCCGGCACCGAGTTCTTCGGTGACGTCCAGCAGGTCTTTTTCCACCCAGCGGTTGAGCAGGTTGTAGGCCGGCTGGTGGATCAGCAGCGGGACTTTCCACTCCTGGAGCAGCGCCGCAATTTCCCGGGTTTTCACGCCGGAGTAGGACGAGATCCCGATGTACAACGCCTTGCCCTGTTGCACGGCGGTGGCCAGTGCGCTGGCGGTTTCTTCCAGCGGGGTGTCGGCATCAAAACGGTGGGAGTAGAAGATGTCCACATAGTCGACGCCCAGGCGTTGCAGGCTCTGGTCGAGGCTCGCCAGGACGTACTTGCGCGAACCGCCGCCCTGGCCATAAGGGCCCGGCCACATGTCCCAGCCCGCCTTGCTGGAGATGATCAGTTCGTCGCGGTAATGCTTGAAGTCTTCCCGCAGCAAACGACCGAAGTTGATCTCGGCGCTGCCGTATGGAGGGCCGTAGTTGTTGGCCAGGTCGAAGTGGTTGATACCCAGGTCGAACGCGGTGCGCAGCAAGGCGCGCTGGGTGTCGATCGGGGTGCTGTCGCCAAAGTTGTGCCACAGCCCCAGGGACAGTGCCGGCAGCACCAGTCCGCTGCGACCTACGCGGCGGTAAGGAATAGATTCATAGCGGTTTTCGGCAGCAATGTAAGTCATCGAATCCTCTCTTGGACTTGGGGCAAATAAGGCCCGGGAATAAGCATATTCCCGGGCCTTTTAAGCAGCTGAATCGCTTAAGTCTGCCTATCCCTTTTACAGCAAAGTCCTACCAGAGTGGAACGACGTAGCTTACATAGAAGCGGTTTTCATCTTGCACCGTGGCACCGGTGATATCCGGGCTGGCGTGGGCATTTCGCCAGGTTACGCCGAGGCCTTTGAGGGTGCCGGTGGGCACCTGGTAAGCCACGGTGACGTTACGTTCCCATTCGCTCGTAGTGCCTTGGGTGGTGCGGATGTCATCGCCGTGTGCGTAGGACGTGGCGAAGGTCAGGCCGTTAAGGCCGAGTTTGCCGAAGTCATATTTGTACTGCGCCAGCCAGGTGCGCTCGCCGGCATGCTGGAACTTGTTCAGTTGCATGTTGGTGAGTGCCGGGGTGTCGGCGCCCGAGCCCGGGCCCTGGTTGCTGGCACCGCTGTTCAGGCCGGAATCCAGGTACGGGAAGTCGCTGTCGCCGCTGTTTTTCTGGATGCCCAGGCCGACGGTATGGCCGTCCAGGCTGTAGCTTTCCAACAGGCTGACGGTGGACTGGTTGATGCGGCCCTTGGAGGTGCCATCGCCGTAGAGACCCGCAGCGGAATAGTCTTTGTCGCCCGCGGCGTTTTCACCCACACCCAGGCTGCGGTACAGGCGCACGTCGGTGTCGATCGCGCCGACAGGCAAGGCGTCATGACGCTTGGCACCGAGGAAGAACTGCTGGTAGTAATCCTCAAGGTTGGAGTACCACAGGCTGACGGTGGTGTCCGGCAAACCTTTGTAGTCCGCGCCGCCGTAGAGGAAGCGATCGCTCTCTTTGGTGCCGCCGGCGGTGATCATGCCCTGGTCGCCGGTTTCGTTGCGGATCTTGGTCTTGAGGATGTCACCGGCGGTAAAGGTGAAGTCGGTCAAGTCCTTGGAAACCAACTGCACGCCGGTGTTGGTCTGCTGGTACAGGCGGCCGTCGGTGTTGGCCAGCACCGGGTTGTTGCCGTACAGCGTACCCACGCGCAATTCATCCTGGGCGAAGCGCATCTTGAAGGTCGGGCTGAGCACGCCGAACTGGTCGGCCGACTTGCCGTTATCCAGCGGGAACATGCTGCCGGGGTAGCGGCCCTGGTGATCCTTGTCATTGAGGTCGCCGCCGGAGTCCAGTTTCAAACCGTAGAACGCCTGCAGGTCCAGGCCAAAGCCCACCGGCCCATCGGTGTAGCCGGACTTGAAGTTGAACTCAAAACCCTGGCCCCAATCGCGGATGCTGTGGGCCTTGTTATTGCTGTTCACCACATCGCGCCCCTGCTGATTGAGGTAGCGGTTGAGCAGGGTCACGTCGGCGTGGCTGTCATCGATAAAATCGGCGTGGGCGGACAGCATAAAGCTCGCCATGGCGGCACCCACCATGGGGCTTAATAACGTCTTCATTGGTACCGGTCTCCGTCACTGTTCTGAAATGAAAGCGTCAAACGCTTCACACAATTAGGCGATGGCCATGTGACAGTTCGGAGTCAAAACACCCTTTACCCGGATGAAATTAAATTTAAGAAACCCAGTAAAGACGCGGGTTAGCGGGCAGTGGCGAAGATTTCGGCGAGCCAATCGACGAACACCCGCACCCTCGGCGACATGTGTCGGTTTTGCGGGTAGAGCACCGAAACCGGCATGGGCGGCGGTGGTGTATCAATGAGGATTTCCTGCATCACGCCCTGGTTGATCAGCTCGGCGATGCGGTAGTGCGGGCACTGGATAATGCCCAGTCCGGCGACTGCGCTGGCGGCATAAATCTCTGCGCCGAACACCGACAGCGCCCCCTCGATCGTCACTTCCTGCACCTGGCCGTCGACCATGAACTCGAAGGGGAACAGCTTCGCGGTGGTGCGTGAAACATAGTTCACCGCACGGTGCTCGCCCAGGTCGGCGAGGCGCTTCGGCTCGCCGTATTTGCGCAGGTAGGCCGGGCTCGCGCAGGTCACCTGGCGCAGCGTCGCAACCCGGCGACCGATCAACGCCGAATCCCCCAGGGTGCCCGCCCGCAGCACACAATCCACGCCTTCGGCGATCAGGTCGACGAAGCGGTCCGCCTCGCTGATGGACAGCTCGATTTCCGGGTAGCGCGCCATGAATTGCGGCAGCGCCGGGATCACGAAGTACTTGGCCAGGGTGCCGTGCAAATCCACCCGCAGGCGGCCCTTGGGGGCCACCGAACGGAAGGTCAGTTCCGCCTCTTCCAGCTCCGCCAGCAGTTGCACACAGCGCAGGTAATAGGCCTCGCCATCGAGGGTCGGGCGGACGCGGCGGGTGCTGCGTTCCAGCAGGCGCGTGCCGAGCCAGGCCTCGAACTGGTTGAGGGTGTGGGTCAGGGTAGCGCGCGGCAGGTTCAGGTCATCGGCCGCCAGCGTGAAGCTGCTGCGTTCGTAAATCCTCACGAACACTTTCATCGCTTTGACCTGGTCCACGGCGCGTCTCCATTGTTGGCGATTCTTGAACAGTCAAGGCAACTCTGGCGCATTTATCGGCCTGGGTAAACATGTGAATCTGCTTCCACACCCAACCACTGCCCCAAGGAAACCCGATCATGACTACCCAAGTTGCTATCGTTACCGGCGCCTCACGCGGCATCGGCGCCGTGGTTGCCAGACAACTGGCTGCCGACGGTTATGCCGTCGCCATCAACTACGCCAACAGCGCCACCGAAGCGTCAAGGCTGGTAGTGGAGTTGCGCCAGGCCGGCCACCAAGCCATAGCGATCCAGGGCGACGTGGCCAGCGCCGCCGACGTCAAGCGCCTGTTCGACGAGACCGAAGCCCAGCTGGGCAAGGTTGATGTGCTGGTCAACAACGCCGGGATCCTCAAGGTGCTGCCGCTGGCCCAACACAGCGATGAGCTCTACAACCAGAACTTCGACATCCATACCCGCGGCACCTTCAACGCCCTGCGTGAAGCCGCCACCCGCCTGAACGACGGCGGGCGCATCGTCAATTTCTCCAGCAGCACCGTCGGCCTCAACTTCCCCGGTTATGCGGTGTACATCGCCAGCAAGGCGGCGGTGGAATCCCTGACCCAGGTGTTCGCCAAGGAAATGCGCGGCCGGCGCATCACCGTCAACGCCGTTGCCCCGGGGCCGGTGGCGACCGAACTGTTCCTGCATGGCAAAAGCGAAGAGCAGATCCAGGGCCTGGCCAAGATGGCACCGCTGGAACGCCTGGGCCAACCGGAAGATATCGCCCGCGTGGTGGCGTTCCTGGTGAGCCCGGCCGGTGGTTGGGTGAACGGGCAAATCCTGCGGGCCAATGGTGGTTTGGTCTGAAGGCCACGCAGCACTCACTCTACGACGCACTAATATTGTGGCGAGGGAGCTTGCTCCCGCTGGAGTGCGCAGCGCTCCCATCTTTTTTGGGGCCGCTGCGCAGCCCAGCGGGAGCAAGCTCCCTCGCCACAGGTTTGGTGTTCACGGAAAATCAGCGGGTATCAGGAGACTTCAGATATGCACACCGCCCTCGTCATCACCGCCGGCCTGATCCTCCTCGCGCTGATGCTGTTCATCGGCCAAAAGCTGGGCGTCAGCCGGCACATTCTGGCCTACAGCTTTGTCGGGATCTGGCTGGTGGTGTCGGTGGTGAACGGCGCGGTAGGCGTGGTCACTGCCGGCCAGCCCCTGGTCTCGGAGCTGGTGATCGGCAGCGGGGTATTCGGTGCGCCGTTGGTGGCACTGGCCCTGTTTATCAGGGCCTGAGCCTTAACGAACCAGGTGCAGGAACTGCATGTGCCGTTCGTACTGGTCGAGGATGTCGTTGATGATCTGCTCCTTGGTGTAGCCCACCAGATCGTAGTCCTGACTGCCCTCGCTCAAGTGCACTTCCGCCCGGTAGTAGCGGCGGTTGTTGAGCTGCTTGGAACCCATGCCGCCCCGTGCGAATGACGGGGTGAAATAGCCGCGCATCTGCACCTGATACACAAACGGGTGCTGCTCGCCGTGGCCGATCTCCAGGCTGACGCTGTCATTGGCCGGGTCAGGCTGGGTGACCACGTTGAGGCCTTTTTCGACAAACACCGCCGTCACTTCTTCGATGGCCGGGCGCACCGTGGTCTCGAGGAAACGGTACACCTCATCCCGTGACGGGAAATGCACCGCCTGGCTCAGGCGCTGGCGCCAACCGCCCGTGCCCTTGCGTGAGCCCGATACCGGCGCGAGGGAATGCATCTGCGCAATCTGCTTCTGCGACTCAAGGTAGAACGCCTTGTGCAGCCCCCACATCATCAGCAGCAGGATCATCGAGAACGGTAGCGAGGTCAGCACCACGGCCGACTTGAGCGAGTCGATGCTGCCGGCAAACAGCAGCGCGCTGGTCACCAACGCGGTCATCGCGCCCCAGAACACCCGCAGCCACTTCGGCCCGTCTTCATCGGCGTTGCCGCCTTTGGCCGACAAGGTCGAGAGCACCACCGTGCCGGAGTCGGCCGAGGTGACGAAGAACACGAAGCTGATAAACACCGTGACCGCGATAACGGTCTTGCTCCACGGGTAGGTTTCCAGCAGCAGGTAGAGGCTCATCGACGGGTCATCAATGGCCGACTGTCCCAGCGCCGTGAGGCCGTGGTTGAGCACCTGGTCGATGGCGCTGTTGCCGAAGATCGACATCCACGCCAGGGTGAAGCCCAGCGGGATCAACAGCACGCCGAACACGAATTCACGGATGGTACGACCGCGGGAAATGCGCGCGATAAACAGGCCTACGAACGGCGACCATGCGATCCACCAGGCCCAATAGAACACGGTCCAGCCGCCCAGCCAGTCGCTCGGTTTGTCGTAGGCGTAGAGGTCGAAACTCTTGGTCGGCAAGGCGCCGAGGTAGTCGCCGATGTTCTGGATCAGGGTGTTGAGCAAGTGCTGGGTAGGGCCGGCGAACAACACGAACAGCAGCAGCGCACAGGCCAGCAGCATGTTGATGTCGGACATCACCCGCACGCCCTTGTCGACGCCGGAGACCGCCACCAGGATCGCCGCGCCCATCATCAAGGTGATGAGGCCGACCTGGATCCACTGGGTGTGGGCCACGCCGAACAGGTAATCGAGCCCTGAGTTGAGGTGCAACACGCCAAAGCCCATATCGGCGCCGAGGCCGAACACCGTGGCGATGATGCCGAAGCCGTCCACCGCATAACCGATGGGGCCGTTGATGCGCTTGCCGATCAGCGGGTACAGCGCCGAGCGCAACGCCAGCGGCAGGTTATGCCGGTAGGCGAAGTACGCCAGGGCCATGCCGACGAAGGCGAACACGCCCCAGCCATGCAGGCCCCAGTGCAGAAACAGGATCTGCATGGCCTGGCGCGCCGCGTCACCGTTCAGGGCCTCGCCCTGGGGCGGTTGCACCAGGTGAGTCAGGGGTTCGGACACGCAGAAGAAAAACAGCGTGATGCTGATCCCGGCGGCGAACAGCATGCCGGCCCAGGACAGGTAACTGAATTCGGGCTCGTCGTGGTCGGCACCGAGTTTGATCTTGCCGTAGCCCGATAACGCGGTGACCACCACGAAGACCAGATACAGGGTCATCGCCAGCATGTAGTACCAGCCGACCGTGTTGGCCGCCCAGTTTTGTGCGGCCAGCAGCCAGGCGCCGGCTTGTTCGGGAATCGCGATGACGGTCAGGCCGAACAGCAGGATGAAGCTCGCGGCGAAGTAAAACACCGGCGGATTCATGCGGACCAGACCGCTGGAAGGTGTGGACGATGCACTCATGTAGGGCGCACCTCAAGGGTATGGGATGTGGCTGTAAAAAACGGACTCAGCAAAGGTAAGCCTCCTGTTGTGAGCGGGCAGCGAACCACCGATTTAACTTGAACGAACAGTCAAGTTAAACATGGATAGGGGTTTGAGGACTAATCGCAGGGCCGAGTGGTAGGTGTTTCCTACACTAGCTCAAGGAAAGGTATGACGTATGGGGATGACGAAACGTTCAGCGATTGCTGAGTGAAATACGGCTCGAATTTGGGTAGTGCGGTTCAAATTTGGAATGCAGACAAAATGTGGGAGCGGGCTTGCTCGCGAATGCGGCGTGTCAGCCAACACTTCTGGCGACTGATACACCGCATTCGCGAGCAAGCCCGCTCCCACATTGGATCTGTGTGATCGTTAGAGAGGGCGCTGCTCTATTTCTGCGTCCCATCATCATGCTGCAGATTCGCCTGGGTCAGGTTCGCCCCCGCCGGCACACTGCGCGTCAGCCACACATTGCCGCCAATGGTCGAGCCCTTGCCGATCGTAATCCGCCCCAGGATTGTCGCCCCGGCATAGATCACCACATCATCCTCGACAATCGGATGCCGCGGATGGCCTTTCTGCAATTGCCCATCCTCATCCGCCGGGAAACGCTTGGCGCCCAATGTCACGGCCTGGTAGATCCGTACCCGCTCGCCGATGATCGCCGTCTCGCCAATCACCACACCCGTCCCGTGGTCGATAAAGAAGCTCGGGCCGATCTGCGCGCCCGGGTGAATATCAATCCCGGTCGCCGAATGCGCGATTTCCGCACTGATGCGCGCCAGCAACGGCAAGCCCGCCCGATACAAGTGGTGCGCCAGGCGATGGTGAATGACCGCCAAAATCCCCGGGTAGCACAACAGCACTTCGTCCACGCTGCGCGCCGCCGGGTCGCCGTGGTAGGCGGCGAGCACGTCGGTGTCCAACAGGCTGCGCAAGCCTGGCAACGCCAGGGCGAAATCCTGGATCAGGTGGATGGCATGGGCGTCGACTTCACTGTCATCCTGGCCACCTTGCCGCGCGGCATATCGCAGCTCCAGCCGCGCCTGGGCGAGCAACGCGTTCAGCGCCACATCCAGGGTATGGCCGACGTAGAAGTCTTCACTTTCTTCACGCAGGTCCACCGGCCCCAGACGCATGGGGAACAGCGCACCACACAACGCCTCGAGAATCTGCGCCACGGCTTCCCGTGAAGGCAGCTCGCGCCCGCCCTGCTCGCCGCTGACCCGGCCGTTGCGGGTGCGCCACTGGTCCCGGGCGCTGCGCAGCTGGCTGACGATGGTCTGTAATTGCCAATGACTGGAACGCTCACTCACGGTCTTCACTCCTGACGAAATGCCCATCACTTTACGGCAAGGAACCTGAGCGTCCTTAAGAACCAATAGTGCAATGCTAATAACCCGTCGACATAAGCGATTGGCGGTTGCCGACGCAAAAGTGCCTGCCTATAGTCCCAGCATCTCTGACCACCCGTGCGTAGCCATGATCAAACAACAGCTCGACCGCTTTAACCGTCTGGAACTGCTGGGCGGCGCCACCGCCCTGGAAAAACTCGAGCGGCTGTCGGCCTGGCTGGGGCGTGACGTCTACGTCAAACGCGACGACACCACGCCGCTGGCGATGGGCGGCAACAAACTGCGCAAACTCGAATACCTCGCCGCCGATGCGCTGGCCCAGGGTGCCGACACCCTGGTGACCGCCGGCGCGATCCAGTCCAACCATGTACGCCAGACCGCTGCGCTGGCCGCCAAGCTGGGCCTGGGCTGCGTTGCCCTGCTGGAAAACCCGACGGGCACCGAAGACCCCAACTACCTGGCCAACGGCAACCGCCTGTTGCTGGAGCTGTTCGACGCCAAGGTCGAGTTGGTGGAGAACCTGGACAACGTCGACGACCAGCTCAACGCCCTCGCCGACCGCCTGCGCAGCAACGGCAAGAAGCCGTACCTGGTGCCCATCGGCGGCTCCAACGCCCTCGGCGCCCTGGGTTACGTGCGCGCCGGGCTGGAGCTGGCCGGGCAGATTGAAGACAGCGGCATCCCGTTCTCCACCGTGGTCCTGGCCTCCGGCAGCGCCGGCACCCACAGCGGCCTGGCCCTGGCCCTGGCCGAAGTACTGCCCGAGCTGCAAGTGATTGGCATCACGGTGTCCCGTACCGACGAAGCCCAGCGCCCCAAGGTGCAGGGCCTGGCCGAACGTACCGCCGAACTGCTCGGCGTGCCGCTGCCGGACGCGTTCAAGGTGATCCTGTGGGACGAGTACTTCGCCCCCCGTTATGGCGAGCCGAGTGCCGGCACGCTGGCGGCGATCAAGCTGGTGGCCAGCCAGGAAGGCCTGCTGCTGGACCCGGTCTACACGGGCAAGGCCATGGCCGGGTTGCTGGATGGCATTGGACGCCAGCGCTTTGAAGATGGGCCGATCATCTTCCTGCACACGGGTGGCGCACCGGCGTTGTTTGCTTATGATTCGAGCTTTTGATATTCCATAAAGAAATATCAATCTGATTTTATATTATTTTCAAGTCTTAAAAACCAGCTTTATAGTCGCGCCGTAGGCGAGCTTGATGGCGATACGCATGACTGGGCAGATCCAAAACACCAAGTTGATGCAATCGCGGGCAAGCCCGGCTCCCACACACCGCGCTTTTAAGGCAGGATACGACTACCGCGTCACCTGCATCGCTCAACATAAAAAACACAGGGGCTCTTCATGACTATTTCCGTATTCCGTCGCACGTTACTGGTTGGCACATTGGGGCTGGCGCTTGGCGCCGGGTGGCTCGGTCAGGCAGTTGCCGGCGAGCAGTTGGACAACATCAAGAAAGCCGGCGAAATCAAGATTGGCCTGGAAGGCACCTACCCGCCGTTCAGCTTCGTCGATGAAAGCGGCAAGCTCAGCGGTTTCGAGGTCGAGTTGTCCGAAGCGCTGGCCAAGAAGCTGGGCGTCAAGGTCAAGCTGCAAGCCACGCCGTGGGATGGCATCCTCGCCGCCCTGGAATCCAAGCGTCTGGACGCGGTCGTCAACCAGGTGACCATCTCCGATGCGCGCAAGGAAAAGTATGACTTCTCCAAGCCTTACACCGTCTCCGGGATCCAGGCGCTGACCCTGGCGAAGAACGTCGACACCATCAAGACCGCCGACGACCTGGCCGGCAAGAAAATCGGTGTGGGCCTGGGCACCAACTACGAACAATGGCTCAAGGAAAACCAACCGAAAGCCATCGTCAAAACCTACAACGATGACCCAACCAAGTTCCAGGACCTGCGCATCGGCCGTGTCGACGCCATCCTGATCGACCGCCTCGCCGCGCTGGAATACGCCAAGAAAGCCAAGGATACAGCCGCCGCAGGTGCTGCGTTCTCCCGTCAGGAAGCCGGTATTGCCCTGCGCAAAGGCGAGCCTGAACTGCTGGCCGCGGTGAACAAGGCTCTGGACGAACTGCGCGCCGACGGTACCTTGAAGAAGCTGTCCGAGAAGTACTTCAACGCTGACGTTACTCAATAATGGAAGCAGGTTTCCAACTCGCGCTGGACTCCGCGCCCTTTCTGCTCAAGGGCGCGTACTTCACGGTCATCCTTAGCCTCGGCGGGATGTTTTTCGGCTTGCTGCTGGGCTTCGGCCTGGCCTTGATGCGCCTGTCGCGCTTCAAGCTGTTGAGCTGGACCGCCCGCGTCTACGTGTCGTTCTTTCGCGGCACGCCCTTGCTGGTACAGCTGTTCCTGATCTACTACGGCTTGCCGCAAGTGGGCATCGAGCTGGATCCGATCCCGGCGGCCATGATCGGCTTCTCGCTGAACATGGCTGCTTATGCCTGTGAAATCCTGCGTGCCGCCATCGGTTCCATCGAGCGCGGCCAGTGGGAAGCTGCGGCCAGTATCGGCATGACCCGTGCGCAGACCCTGCGCCGGGCCATCCTGCCGCAGGCCATGCGCACGGCCTTGCCGCCGCTGGGCAACAGCTTTATTTCCCTGGTCAAGGACACTGCCCTGGCCGCCACCATCCAGGTGCCGGAGCTGTTCCGCCAGGCGCAATTGGTCTCGGCCCGTACCTTCGAAATTTTCACCATGTATCTGTCCGCCGCCTTGATCTACTGGATTCTTGCCAGCGTCCTGGCGCACGTGCAAAACCGCCTGGAAGCACGAGTCAACCGGCATGACCTGGAGTCTTGAAGCATGATCGTGGTTGAAAAACTGACCAAACAATTCAAGGGTCAGGTGGTGCTTAACGGGATCGACCTTGAGGTCAAGGAAGGCGAAGTCGTCGCCATCATCGGCCCCAGCGGTTCCGGCAAGACCACCTTGCTGCGCTGCCTGAATTTCCTCGAAGAACCCACCAGTGGCCGAATCAAGGTCGGTGACATCGAGATCGACAGCAGCCGCCCGCTCAACCAACAGCAAAGCCTGGTGCGGCGCCTGCGCCAGCACGTGGGTTTTGTGTTCCAGAACTTCAACCTGTTCCCGCACCGCACGGCCCTGGAGAACGTCATCGAAGGCCCGATCGTGGTCAAGAAGATGCCCCGGGCCGCCGCAGATGCCCTGGGCCGCAAGCTATTGGCCCGGGTCGGCCTGGCAGGCAAGGAAGACGCCTACCCACGCCGCCTCTCCGGTGGGCAGCAGCAACGGGTGGCCATTGCCCGGGCCCTGGCGATGGAGCCGGAGGTGATCCTGTTCGATGAGCCGACTTCGGCCCTGGACCCGGAGCTGGTAGGCGAAGTACTGGCGACCATTCGCAGCCTCGCGGAAGAAAACCGCACCATGGTCATCGTGACCCACGAAATGAGTTTCGCCCGGGATGTGGCCAACCGGGTGATCTTCTTCGACAAGGGCGTCATTGTTGAACAAGGCGAAGCCAAGGCGCTGTTTGCCAACCCGAAAGAAGAACGTACCCGGCAGTTTCTCAGCAAGTTCATCAACAACTAACTTGCGCCGATTCATTGTAAGAAGCTTCGCTTTATAGAGTTGCCGAAAGGCAACTCGCCTCTTTAGTGTTTTTGGGGAAACACCCTTTATTCATTGGGTAAAAGTCACCCTGAAGCACGCACTTGCAGCGCCCTCCCAGTAAGACCCTTCTGAATATTCCATAACCCCCTGTTTGCCCCGCCCAGCCTCTTGACGCCAACTAACCAAGCCTCTTATCTAACGCCCAGAGGATTGGATCCATTCTGGTTTTTTATTAAATCGTTTCTTTCGGACTACGTCGCCTGCCCGCGCCTGATGTCCGGAACGATTGCTGCTGGCTGCACCAAGGAGATTATTTATGAAGCGTATTTCCACCCAGGCGCTGCTCACTGCCCCGACCTTGCCCCAGGCCCATCGAGAAGGCATCAATGCCCTCGCTGCGACAAACCTGCAGGTCGATATCGCGCCTTACTGCGGCATGGACGAGGGCGACCTGATCGAGTTGTTCTGGAACAACTGCTTTGCCGCCTCCCGGCGCATCACCGCCGGCAAGATCGGCATGCCCACCAGCCTGCGAGTGCCGGAGAGCTTTGTGCAAAATGGCCCGGCACGGATTCATTACCGGGTCATGCAGGTTGGCCACGGCCCGGCGCGTTCGGCCATCACCCGGGTGCAGGTCAAGACCGACTACCCCGGCGGCATGCCCTCGGCACTGAGCCTTGATGAAAACCAGAACCTGGCCGCCGTCAGCCTGCCCGAGACCATCCGTCGCCATGGCGTCAACAGCAGCCAGATCCGCCGTGGCGTGCCCCTGACCATCGAGCCGTACCTGAACATGGCGACCGATGACGAGATCACCCTGCGCTGGGGTGACGTGCGCCTGGACCTGCCGAGCATCCAGGCTGGCGATGTGGGCAAGGCGGTGCAGGTGTGGGTGCCGTCGGCCATCATTGTCGAGGCCGGGGACGACCATCGCCTCGAAGTGACCTACTGCATTCTCGACCGGGTCGGCAACAATTCAAGCTGGGCGCCAGCCCGCATCCTGCGCATCGCCGCGCTCGCTCCCCAGGCCCCGACCAGCCCCGCCAG